>JAGQQT010000083.1 GCA_020426065.1 Planctomycetaceae bacterium
TCACTTCAACAACCACATGGTTGTATTCGGCCTTTTCATGCGAGCAGTTGTTCAGCGAGTCTCTGAAGCGAGCGTGACTGTCGCCGAGGAAGTTGTGGGGCAGATCAACACAGGGCTGCTGGTTCTGCTGGGAGTGGAACAGGAAGATAGCCGGGATGATGTCATCTGGATGGCAGAGAAAATCGCTCATTTGAGAATTTTTCCTGACCAGGAAGGCAAGATGAACTGTTCTGTTGTGCAGATTGGAGGGGCGGTGCTGGTGGTCAGTCAGTTCACGCTGCTGGGCGACTGCCGAAAAGGAAGACGCCCCAGCTTTGTGAGGGCTGCCGCTCCTGAAAAGGCAGATCACCTCTATCGGGAATTAATGGCAGAGCTGAAAGGTTACGAGTTACCAGTTGAGCAGGGGCGTTTTCAGGCTGAAATGCAGGTTGATCTCGTGAACAGCGGTCCGGTGACATTGCTGCTTGACAGTCGAAAGGAGTTCTGATGGCCGGATCCCGACGTCAACGAAAGTTGGAGCAGGAACGTAAATCTCAGCCAATTCCCGCTCGCCGAGAAGAGCAGTTGCTGATACCCCATCTGACTTCGCTCAAAGCAGAACGAATTCTGTGTCGAAGTCTGGGGAGAGGGCAACTGGCTGGTTGCCTGGCGAGTTTTAATCCGGAATCATTGGTGGACTGCCATTTTCTGGATGTCCATTATGAGGCTCTGGCCCGGGAATACTGGGAAGAGGCTGATCATCCGCCCCATATCATCTGCAGCCCGGATTTCCCTGATGAGGAGTATGATGCGGTTTGCATTTGCGTGCAGAAGCAGGGTGATGCAGAACTGACCCGTGATCTGCTGCAGCAGGGATTTCTGCGTTTGAAGGAAGGAGGAGTTTTCTATTCTGCAGTAGATGCTCCGCAGGATCGCTGGCTCCATGAGCAGATGCAGTCTCTGTTTCCCAAAGTGACCCGTATTCCTAAAAAACAGGGGGTGATCTATTCCGGGATCCGCAAAGGAGACCTCAAACGGATTCGATCATTTGATGCTACTTTCACATTCCGTTGGCAGGAGCGGGAATTCGTCATCAAAACCCGGCCGGGGGTCTTCAGCCATCGCAGACTCGATGGTGGAGCGTGGGCTTTGATCAAGTCTCTCAACCCCAAACCGGGCAGCCGGATTCTAGAGTTGGGATGTGGCTGCGGTGCGGTCAGTCTGGCGGCAATGCACTCTGCGCCCGGGCTTCAGGTCACTGCTCTGGATTCACATGCCCGTGCTGTTCAGGTGACGCGGGAAAATGCCCAGGCAAATCTGGATGCCGATCAACTGGTCAGATTTCACGTGATCCATGCGCAGGCGGGTCCGCAACCCCGTCCCTATGATGTAGTGCTGGCAAATCCTCCTTATTTCTCAAAGTACAGCATTGCCAGAGAGTTTGTACGCACCGCCTGGAAGTGCCTGTCAATTACCGGGGAATTGTTCATTGTGACCAAATCTCCAGAGTGGTTTCAGGAGCATCTGCAGGAAATGTTTCAGAATGTCAACGTCATTCCCCAGGGGGAATATGCGGTCGTGAAAGCTGGTCGGAAAACGGTCTGGGCAGGACTTGAATCATAATCCATGTGCCGGAATCATTTTTTTATTTTCCCGGGATTGAACCTGCGTTGCCTGTTGACATTCAAGCGAATTGATATGTAATTTAATTCATTGGGATTGAAAGAGCTACGTGGACGATATACCATGTACTCGCTCAAAACCTACCTTCCTGATTTTTTATTGGACCTGAAAACCGGTCCCACAATATTGAAATCAGACCTACCTGATCGCATCGTCTGAAATTGGGGAATTTCAAGCGATGTCTCTCCCCGGGGGACAACTGGGAAACGATCTGGAAAATCCAGACGATTTTTCATGTATCCCGCTGATGGAATCCAGCCCTTACTTTCTCACCCAGGAGTACTTAGATGGCCAACAGCGATGCAGTGACACGTTCGTGTAATCCGGCCCACTTCCGTCGTCTTTCCCGGCGTGGGTTTCTGTCCGTCGGTGCTTTGGCGGGTGTAGGGTTGACCCTGCCACAATTGCTGCGTATGCAGTCGGCCCAGGCGGATATCAAGAATTACGCGAATTTTGAAGGGACTGCGAAATCCGTCATTCACATTTATCTGCCTGGTGGAATGGCTCATCAAGAGTCTTTTGACCCCAAACCTTTCGCTCCGATTGAATATCGGGGTGAGATGAATTTCGTCAACACAAAAATTGAAGGCAAGATGTTTGGCGAATCGCTCGCCAAAACGGCCCAGATCGCTGATCGACTGACCGTGATCAACTCCATGACACACGGTGAAGCTGCTCACGAACGTGGTACTCACAACATGTTCACGGGCTATCGTCCCAGCCCGGCGATTCAGTATCCAAGCATCGGATCAATCGTCAGCTACGAATTCGGGCCACGAAACAATCTGCCACCGTATGTCTGTATTCCAAACCAGCCAAACGAATTTGCCGGAACTGGTTACCTCAGTTCATCATATGCGGCATTCAGCCTCGGAAGTGACCCGGCGGCAAACGGATTTAAAGTTCGCGACCTGGATATGTATGCTGGAATTGATGATTCCCGTTTTGCTACCCGTCGCAGTGCACTGGATGCAGTTAACGAACATTTCCGCGCTCTCGAGAAATCTGACAAACTGGGAGCAATGGATTCGTTCTACGAACGAGCCTACTCCCTGATCAGTTCCCCACAGGCTCGTGAAGCTTTTGATCTCGAAAAGGAAGATGCCAAACTGCGTGACAGCTATGGTCGAAACACGGCCGGAGCCCGCATGCTGATGGCTCGTCGTCTGGTGGAAGCCGGGGTTCGGCTGGTCAACCTGACTTACGGTGGCTGGGATATGCACTCCAACATCGTGAACGGATTCAAGAGTCAGATGCCAGAGTTTGATCAGGCATTTTCTACGCTCATTACCGATCTGGAACAGCGTGGCCTGCTGGACAGCACCCTGGTGATGGTTTCCTCCGAGTTCGGACGAACACCAAAAATCAATAAAGATGCTGGCCGGGATCACTGGCCAAAAGTGTTCAGCGTTGTGCTGGCTGGTGGGGGTGTCAAGAAAGGTTTTGTTTACGGAACCTCAGATGCTACCGCTACAGAACCAGATCTGGATCCAGTTGGTCCAGAAGATCTGTTCACAACTGTTTATCATACACTCGGAATCGTCGCTGATAAGGAAATCATGGCTCCGGGGGATCGACCAATCGAAATCGTTGCTGATGGCGATGTGATCAAGGATGTCCTTGCCTGATCCATAAATGTTTTTGACGGCTGACTGTCTGTGGCAGTCAGCCGTTCAGACATGGCTTACAACACTTTGTCTGGCTGCTTGCAAGTCAGATAATAATCAAGTTTCGCTTACAGGAGTCGTATTCGCGGCGGGTCTGGCGGAACAGGTATAACCCGCCGCATGCACATCCAGATGAGCGAGAGGGGGAAAGCTCATGCCGGGTTTCAATGCTCGATTAATGGCTCTTAAATGCCTGTGTACGCTGGCTCTGCTGAGTTGTCTTACCTCAGTCCATGCCGCTGATCCAGATCTGACGAGGATCACTCCCTATGGGGGGCAGACTGGTCAGGAAGTGGCTGTGGTACTGAATGGTGATCGACTTGATGATTCGATTGAAATCATCTCTTATGATCCAGGCCTGCAATTTTCAGACTTCACCGTCCCGGAAGGGAAGAACGGTAAGGAATTCCACGCGAAAATCACAATCCCGCAGGATTGTCCGCTTGGTGCTCACCGTTTGCGGATCAGAACAAAATCGGGCCTGAGTCGCGTGATTGCCTTCTTCGTCGGCCAGGCACCTGTCGTTGATGAGAAAGAGCCGAACACCGATTTTTACGCTCCTCAGGCCATCACGACTGATGTGACGATGCATGGGCGTATTGATTCTGAAGATGTCGATTACTTTACGCTCGACTGCAAGAAAGGAGAGCGGCTCAGTGTGGAAGTTGAAGGGCTCCGCCTCGGAACCTATTTCCTGGGCTCCAACTTCTTCGATCCTTACGTTGCGATTCTGAATGCAGACCGGTTTGAACTGGCTGCCTGCGATGATCATGCTTTGACCCGTCAGGATGGATTCGTTTCGGTCATCATTCCTGAAGATGGCAAGTATGTTGTTGAGGTGCGTGACTCCTCTTATGGTGGTCATGGGGCGGCATTGTATCGCCTGCATATTGGTCAATTCCCCCGACCAACCGGAACTGTGCCAGCAGGTGGCAAGCCTGGCGAACTTCTGAATGTCAAAATGTATGGTGACATCGCTGGTCCGTTTGATGCCCAGGTTCAGTTGCCAACTCAAGTTCCACTGGAGTACTCCTATTTTGCCCGTCAGGGGAATCATGTTTCTCCAACTGGAAACCGTTTCTGGATTTCTCCGCTGGAGAATGTAATTGAAACGGAACCAAATGAATCTCGGGAACAGGCTACAGTGATGTCCGTTCCTTCGGCAGCGAATGGAATATTGCTGTCCGATGAAGATATCGATTACTTCAAGTTCACTATGACTAAGGATCAGGAAGTCGATATCGATGTGATTGCCCGTCGTGTTCGTTCCGCCATGGATTCTGTGATCAACGTCTATGATGCCAACGGACGACGCCTGGCTGGAGATGATGACCGCAAAAGACCTGACAGCTATCTCCGCTTCAAGGCTCCCGCTGATGGGGAGTATTTCTTCCAGGTTCAGGATCAGTTGGGTAAAGGCGGAGCAGATTTTCATTATCGGGTAGAAGTCACACCTGTGGTTCCCAAAATGACAATTACCGCTAATGAAGAAGTCCGTTATGTGCAGCCAGATATTGAGCTGCCACAAGGACGACGGGTCGCGTTTCTGGCAAGTATTCAACGGGAAAACTTCGGAGGAGCGGTGAAGTTTCTGGCTGAAAACCTGCCTGCAGGGGTGACCATGGAATGTCCGGAATCCTGGTCGGCGACCGGCGTAGTGCCGCTCATGTTTACTGCACAGGAAAATGTGGAACTGGGCTCTCAGTTCACCCGCATTCTGGGACAATGGCAAAATCCAGGCAATGCGGAACAGGTAGTGACTGCTCCATTGGAACAGCATCACATGCGGATTCGCGGACAGAATCAGAACGATTATGTCTGGGAAGAAGCCTTTGACCAGATTCCGGTTGCGATTACTGAAAAAACTCCCTTCGACGTTGAAATCATTCAGCCAAAAGTACCGATTGTTCGCAGCGGCGTCATGAATCTGAAAGTAGTCGCCAAAAAGGATGAGGGTTTCGATGAAGACATCTCGGTTGTGATTCTGCAGAATGCACCGGGAGTCAACTCAAGCCGTTCGGTGAAGATTCCCAAAGGTCAGACGGAAGCACTGATTCCTCTCAATGCAGCCGGCAATGCCCCCATTCAGGAAAGTGCGATCACCGTAACGGCAACTGCCCGTGTTGGCAATGGGAATATTTCCATCAACACTCCATTTGCCATGCTTCGCGTTGCTGAACCTTATGTGGAATTCAAATACGTGAACACGGCTGTTGAACAGGGCCAGGTGCTGCAGTTCCCGATTGAAATTGTGCAGAAAACACCATTTGAGGGCACTGCCAAGGTTCGACTGATTGGTTTGCCTGCCAAGACTGCGACTGAAGAAAAAGAAATCACGAAAGAGACAACAGAACTTGTTTTTCCCGTGACGACTGAAGCGGAAGCCCCTGTTGGAGAACACAAGAATCTGTTCTGCCAGCTGATTATAATTGAGAATGGTGAGGAGATCTCCCATAATCTGGGTGGTGGCCGGATGAGAATCAACAAGCCGGCACCGATTGTCGTGCCTCAGAAAGCGCCACCGAAACCGGAAGAGCCGAAACCGGAAGAACCAAAGCCTAAAGTTCTGTCACGACTGGAGATGCTCCGGCAGCAGCAGGAAGCAATTCGCAATCAACAGAATTAGTAAACTGAACCTTTCCCGGTAAGCAAACAGCCTGCCGGGGAAGTGAACTCCCACCTTATCTCACCGATTTGTTCGATGACGACATAGAACGAAGGATCCGCAGTCATGCAGCGATCAATGATTCCTCCCATCTCTTCATTTGTAACCAGTTTTTGTCTGCTGCTGGTAATTACTGGCAGTTTACAGGCGGCTGATGCTGACCGATCCTTGGTCAAGCTTTCTCTTTATCCGCCAGAAATTGTGCTGGATACAGCCAAAGCCCGACAGACACTGGTTGTCCAGGCCACCTATGCGGACGGTATTACCGAAGATGTGACTGATAAAGCGGTTTATCAGGTTCAAGGAGGAGAGTGCATTCGGGTTGATAACCAGATTGCTTATCCTCAGGCTGATGGGACGGCAACTCTGTCCTGTACCTATAACGGGCAGACCGCTTCCTCTCCAGTGACCGTGAAACGGGCACAGGAGCCCCGTCCGGTCAGTTTCAAACTGGATGTGATGCCAGTTTTCATGCGTACCGGTTGTAACAGCGGCAGCTGTCACGGGGCAGCCCGTGGGAAAGATGGATTCAACCTGTCACTCTTCGGGTTCGATGCTGATGGGGACCACAACCGGATTACCCGCGAGCAGCTAGGCCGTCGGGTGAATCTGGCACAGCCTTCTGCCAGTCTGCTGGTGGAAAAGGGGGCCGGGCTTGTTCCTCATACAGGAGGAAAATGCTTCGAGTTTGAATCTGAGTACTGTGCAGACATTGTGGAATGGATTCAGGCCGGTTGTCCCAAAGATCCCGCTGAAATTCCTTATTGTGATTCGATTGAACTGTACCCTGCCAATGCCGTTCTGGATGGAGCAGGAGCTCAGCAGAAACTGACCGTGGTGGCACACTACAGTGATGGCTCATTGCGGGATGTGACTCACTGGACTCTGTTCCAGTCCAGCAATGACAACTCAGCCTCAGTTGATTCGAAAACCGGACTGGTGACAGCTGGAAATCGTGGGGAAGCATTTGTGATGGCGCGGTTTGCCACTCACACGGTTGGTTCCCAGTTTATCGTGCTTCCCAAAGGTCTGGTGTATGAATCCGTGACTGAGCAGCCTGCCAACTACATTGACGAACTGGTTGCCAGCAAACTGATGAAGCTGCGGATGAATCCCTCCGGCCTGTGCAGTGATGATATCTTTCTGCGTCGGGTTTACATTGACCTGATCGGACAGGTTCCCAGCCCGGAAGAACTTCAGGCATTCCTGGCAGATCAGTCTCCAGACAAGCGTGCCAAGGTAGTTGATGTCCTGATTCAGCGCAAGGAGTTCACGGAACTTTGGGTTTCCAAATGGGCTGAATGGCTGATGATGCGTTCCAATAACCAGGTCAGCTACAAGTCTATCATCCTGTACTACAACTGGCTGGCAGAACAGATTGCTAATGACGTTCCTATGGACCAGATGGTCAAGGAACTGCTGACCTGCAGTGGGGGAACATTCAATGAGCCTCCCACCAATTATTATGAACTGGAACGAGATACTCTGAAGGTTGCTGAGAACGTCGCCCAGACATTCATGGGGATGCGAATTCAGTGTGCCCAGTGCCACAATCATCCGTTTGATCGCTGGACACAGGATGACTATTACAGTTTTGCCGCATTCTTTTCCCAGATTGGCCGCAAACAGGCTGAAGATTACCGGGAACGGATCGTTTTCAATCAGAACAGCGGAGAGGTCCGGCATCCTGTGACCGGCCAGAATGCGGTACCAGTTTTCCTGGGTGGACGTCAACCTGAAATTCAGGGTGTGGACCGTCGAGAGATCATGGCGAACTGGTTGGCATCACCAGAAAACCCGTTCTTCGCCGAAAACTTTGCTAACCGGATCTGGCATCACTTCTTTGGGATTGGGATTATCGAGCCTGTTGATGACATCCGCGTCAGCAATCCTCCCTCCAATCCGGAGTTGCTGAAGGAACTGGCGAAGCACTTTACGGAATCGGGTTATAATTATCGTCAGTTGGTTCGGGAGATCTGCAATTCGAACGCTTACCAGCGTTCGACCGAACGCAATGATACGAACGCGACTGATGAGAAGAATTTTGCTCATCAGACAACCCGTCGTATCAAGGCTGAATCTCTGCTCGATATCATCTCCCAGATTACTGGCGAAAATGAGAAGTTCCGGGGACTGCCGATGGGATCCCGAGCAGTTCAGATTGCTGATGGAACGACATCCAGTTACTTCCTGACGACCTTCGGTCGGGCGACCCGTGAGACGGTCTGCTCCTGTGAAGTCAAGATGGAGCCTTCGCTGTCACAGGCATTGCACCTGCTGAACGGAACGACTGTCAATGACAAAATTCAGCGAACACAAATCATCAAGCAGTATGTTACCAGCAAGACTCCAGGTGATCAGGTCATTGCCGATCTTTACAAACGGTGTCTGAGTCGGGACCCCAAAGAGGAGGAGCTGGCCAAACTGCGACCTCTGTTTGCTGAAGAAGGAAATTACAAGCAGGCTTGTGAAGATGTCTTCTGGGCTCTGCTCAACAGTCGAGAATTTATTTTTAACCACTGATTAGAATGTCTGGCTGTGCCATTTGGGGGCAGCCAGAATGAATCGCCGGTCCAGAGATGGTCAGATGCTGATCATTCAATGATGCTGGCTGGTGATTCTCATTGGATGTTACTCCCACCTGAATTGATGTCCTAGCGACTGGAACTGTCGGCCAGGGCAGCACTCCTCATCATCTGCGAGTTGTGGTCATGAAATCCTTCATCCCTATTTTGATCCTGTCTGTTTCATTTCTGGCGTTGCCATTGAGTGTCAATGCGGATGAGAAAAAAGAGGAACCGAAAAAAATAACTTACGATGAACACATCCTGCCCATCTTTCGTCAACGTTGCGGATCCTGCCACAACGGGAATGATCAAAAAGGGGGACTGGTTCTTGATACATACGCTGGAATGATGCAGGGAGGCGGTTCTGGTGATGTTCTGGAGCCGGGAGATGCTTCGGCCTCTTACCTGTTTACGGTTATTACGCATGAATCTGAACCGGTCATGCCACCCAACCAGCCCAAGATGCCTGATAATGAAATTGCTTTGATCAAGCAGTGGCTCGATCTGGGGGCACTCGAAAATCAGGGGAGTAAGATCGTCCAGAAGTCAAACAGTCTGGCCAAGATTGAGATCTCGACTGACCGCCCCGCCGATGCTCCGATCCTGCCTGAGAATGTTTCACTTGCTCCTGCAACACTGACTGATCGCCCAAACAGTTCCACTGCTCTGGCTGTCAGTCCCTGGGCTTCGCTGGCTGCACTGTCAGGCCACGAACAGGTTGTCCTTTATAACACTCAAACCGGTTTGCTGGCTGGTGTTCTTCCTTATCCGGAAGGGACACCACAGATTGCCAAATTCAGTCGCAATGGACAAATGCTTATGGTGGGAGGTGGACGAGGCGGTGCATCGGGGCGTGTAATCGTATTCAATGTGAAAACCGGCGAGCGCGTTGCCGAGCTGGGAAATGAATACGATGCGGTGCTTGCTGCGGATATCAGTTCGGATCATGCCCTGGTTGTGATGTGTGGACCCAAACGAATGGTCCGCGTCTACTCTGTACAAACCGGAGAACTGCTTTACGAGAAGAAGAAGCATACGGACTGGGTGATGGCAGCGGAATTTTCTCCGGATGGTGTTCTCCTGGCAACGGCAGACCGCAGCAACGGGATGGTGTTGTGGGAAGCCATGACAGGCAATGAGTATTTGAACCTCAAAGGACACACCGGGGCGATCACTGACGTTAGCTGGAGACCGGATTCCAATCTCGTGGCCAGTGCCAGTGAAGATGGAACCATCCGACTCTGGGAATTGAATGACGGCAACGAAGTCAAACGCTGGAATGCCCACGGTGGTGGAGTGACGGCGGTTGATTTCACCCGGGATGGAAACCTGGTTTCGATTGGAAGGGATCGCGTGGCCAAGTTGTGGCAGGCTGATGGGAATCAGTTGAAAACCTACAGCGGATTGCCCGATTACGGAATGGAAGTCGCTTTTGATGCGGAGACGAAACGCGTTATTGGTGGCGACTGGACCGGTGAAGTTCGTGTCTGGGATGCGGAGTCACAAAATCAGCTGTTCTCCCTGAGTTCCAATCCACCTGCCATGGGAGATCAGCTGGCACAGGCGAACACGGCTCTGGCTGCTGTTCAGGCTCAGCTGAAAGGTGCCCAAGATGAGTTGGCAGGAATTCAACAGATGATTGCCTCCCGTGAACAGGGTGTTGCTGCCCAGAAGAAACCAATCCAGGATTCCGAAGCGTTACTGACGACCTGGAATAATGAACTGAATGCTGAAGAACAGAAACGGGTTGCTGCCGAGCAGAAGGCCAAGCAGGCTGACGAGGCAGTGAAAGTTGCAACTGCTGCCCAGCAGAATGCCACCAAGCAGATTGAAACTTCAGTTGCCGAACTCAATCAGCAGAATGAGACCATCAAAGGACTGAACGATCAGAAAACAAAAGCAGACGTTGCTGTGACCGAAGCCACCAAAAAACTGCAGGATCTGCAGAACGCTGCTGAAAAAAATGAAGAGCAGATCAAAGCTGCTGAGCTTGAACTGGCTGCAGCTCAGAAAGCTGTCACCGATGTGGTCGCACAATTGACGGCTGCCAACGCAAAACTGACTGAGTTGCAGCAGAAGAAAGCTTCCGCAGACAACGCCCTCAAAGATGCCGATGGCAAGTTGAATCAGGCCAAGACGGATCTTCAGCAGTCACAAGCTGCATTGAATGCATCGACTCAGGCGAAAGACGCCAAGGCCAAGCAGATTGCTGATGGTCAGAAAGCGCTGCCCGAGTTGAAAAAACAACTGGAAGAGCTTGAAAAGAATGCGCCTGTAACGGAAGCTGAGAAAAAGCGTATGGATGAGTTGAACAAGCTGATTGGAGATCAGTTGGTACTTGTGAAAGCACAGCAGGATCAGGTGCAGAAAATTCAGCAGCAGCTGGCTTCATCTCAGCAGGCTGCGACCAACTGATTCGTACGACTGGCTTTGCCTGAATCATCTGAAAAGAGTCCAGTTCAGCATAATCTGAACGGCTATTGAATGAGTTTTGGGTTTCGCAGGTTGTGGAATCATCCAATCCGGCTACGATGATCTGGGCATTAGAGAAGTTCTGTCACATACGGACATGACCCTGATTCGAATCCAATCTCACATTCCAACGGGAAGGCTCAGATGAAGTCACTAATGATCTCTACATTGTGTTGTGTACTGGGAGTCTGCTGCCTGACCATGCAGGCTTCGGCTGCTGAAAAAGGGA
>JAGQQT010000840.1 GCA_020426065.1 Planctomycetaceae bacterium
CCCAAGTGATTTTGCATCAGATGCGACCGTACCTGACGCGAAAAGGAGCATTGATCGACTTTTATCATCTGAGCCTCTGGAAAGCCGCTTGCCGCATATATCTGGCCGATTACTCGGTGAAACGACAGGTGCATTGCCTCATGGCCGAGTATTTCAACGAAGCAGGCTTCTTCTCACTACCCGATTCCGTGAGCAAAAAACCAGTTCCGAATGTCCGTCCGCTTGTCGAGTTGTTTTGGCAGTACCAGCAGATATGTACAGATGGAAAAGCGATTAATGGTTCGCCTTCACTACATTGGCCCGATGACGCCGATCCTACCTTGAAGGCTGAGTACGAATCGCTGCAGCAAGAGCTAGATAAACTGAACGCCCAGATCAAAGAGATATCACATTCACATGTCGACGTCCAGATTGACCAAGATGTTGACGCAGAAAGTTTGCAACAGGCATATGAGCCTATCGTTCATCTGCTCACCAACCTGAGCTACCTAGAAGCTAAAACAGAGGCTGGGTTGCTCCATGAGTTGCTGCAGGAGATTACCTTCACTGCCAACAGGCTACCTACCCGTCACCCTTCAAAACAAGTGCTGCTTGTACTGGGGCGTGCTTTACGAGAGCACACAGTCCATCTGACTCGATATCCACTTTCATTGTTTCAGTGTCTGTGGAATTCTTGTAGTTGGCAAGATTCGATGATCATGGATCGATGGAACCGGTTACAGGCCATCCGCCAACAAGAGGGTCTACTCCCGGAACCATGCGGCCTGCCTCAAGAATTGATTAAACCACTGTTGGAATGCTGGTGGGAAGACAAAAAGCAGAGAGAGCCAAGTTTTAAGTGGTTTCGTTCGTTGCTCCCTCCCACTGATAATCAATTCACTCGCCAGTTAAATGTCTTTTCAGGGCATACGGGCTTAGTGAGGTGCGTAGCTTATTCAAGTGATGGGACTCGTTTAATGACCTCAGGTGGAAATTCCATTCGTATCTGGGATCTCACAACTGGCCTAGAACAAACGCAATTTTCTCTTACAGGGGATTGGGTTTCCTGTTTACAAACGTCGCTGAATGGAAAATTGCTGGTTAGTGGTCACAAAGACGGTTTTATTCACATCTGGCATCCCTATTCAGGTATTGAACTAGGCTCTTTGAAAGGACATTCCGCCGAGGTCACTTGTATGAGTTTTTCGCCGGATGGAGATTTACTTGTGAGCGGTGACCAAGATTCCGTAGTGCGGATCTGGAACCTTTCTGATTATCAGGAGATTCGCTGTTTGCAGGCTCATAATGCTATGGTAACTAGTGTGAGATTTACTACAGATGGGAGTCTACTTTCTGGAGACAAAAACGGACTAATTCTTCGTTGGGATCCTGAAACAGGTGAAGAGATTTTTCGTTGCCCTGCACACGGATCCCGAAAAACAATTCATGATTTCTCACCTGATGGGATGTTTGCGGCCGTCGAAACTCGACCAGACACAATTCAAGTGATTGAGTTTTTGTCAGGGGAGACAATCGCCCGCTTTTCGTCCAACATGTTGGAGTGCGCCTTCTTCAGTGCGAATGGAAAACGACTCGTCTTAAGGTCAACGGGCGGAAATCTCTTGATTGGTGATGTTGAGAAAGGCTACGCCGTACAAGTAGCTGATCATATGGGTTTTCGAGGGATAGCCATTTCGCCTGATGGAATGCAGGTGGCCTCAGGTGGATTCGATAACTGCGCCCGGACCTGGGATACCT
>JAGQQT010000841.1 GCA_020426065.1 Planctomycetaceae bacterium
CATCTGCTGCTGAATCTCATGTCCATGAAGTTGCTGCGTCATGATGAATTCGAATATCGGAAAAAATGCCTGCCGAAAAAGACTCTTACTGAACCTGTGGTTGGCCTGCGACCGCCTGAATGGCACCTGCCAGCCGCTCAATTCCCGTTGCCAGCTTCCCGGTTGGTTGAACACCATAGCTGAGACGCATCGTGAGTCGTGCTTCTGGGTTGGTGCTGTCTGCATAAAACAGCTCGCCCGGCACATACATCACCTGGAAATCCTGAGCGGCCGTGCGGAACAACTGATCCTCGAATCCGGTCGTGATGCCGGAATCATTCAGCTGCAGCCACACATAGAGCCCCCCTTCCGGAGCCCGGGCAGTGGCCTGTCCGGAAAGCAGTCCCGAGTTCTCCAGTGCATGAAAGAGCGTGAGACCTTTTTCGCGATAAGCCTGACGCAAATCCGCAACGTGCTCGTGATAGCCTCCCGTTTTCAGCAGTTCGAGCAGAATCGCCTGGGAAAAATTGGGGGAGCCGAAATCGTGAATCGACTTCAGATCATCGAAGGCTTTGACCAGTGCCGGAGGAACAATTCCGAAAGCGGTTCGCAAACCGGGAGAGAGACATTTGGAAAAAGTCTGCGTGTAAATCACGCGATCCGGGTTTGAGTCAAGCTGCAGGAAGGAGGGCGGGGGCGGAGAATCAAACCAGAGTTCCCGATAAGCCGCATCCTCCAGCAGATAAATGAATTGTTTTTTCAGCCAGCGATCCAGACAGTCCAGGATCTCACGCCGGCGGGCTTCACCAAGCGTGCTGCCGCGGGGATTATCGAAATAACTGACCAGATACAGGATCTTGACGCGTGGCAGTTTCCCCGCTGCTTCCAGAGCAGACAGAGCCTCATCGAGAGCGGCCACACAAATCCCTTCCTCATCGCAGGTGACCGGAACCAGTTCACAGCCGATGCCTTCCAGCGTACTGAGATAAACGAAGTAACTGGGGGCAGTGACCAGGACAATATCCCCCGGATCACACACGGCCTGCGTCACCAGATCCAGAAACTGCTGGGATCCTGTGGTGGCAAAAACCTGCTCAACTCCGAAATTCTGCTGAGCAACAGAGACACCATCCAGTTCCGCCAGGTGCTGACACAAGCGGGTTCTTAATTCCAGGGAACCAGGAGTGGTGCCGTACTGCAGAACTGATTTCTGACGGGCTGGATCCAGCAGCAGTTGATCGGCCGTTTTGCGGACCAGATCGCTGGGGAGGGTGGCGTAGTCGACCAGCCCGGCTGCCAGAGAAAGGCAATCCGGGAAGTCCACTCCCTGCTGCATGAGGTAACCGATTTTTTGACGGCCCGCCCATTGAGCCCGTCGACTGAGATGTTTCTGTTCCATCCGTCCGTCCAGCCTATTTGATTGTTTCTTTCCAGTCGCGCCACAACCACCGCATTTCATCGGGGAAAATTGCTCCGGAATGCTTCCGGTTGTGAGCGCCATCACCCATCACAAACTGGTAATCATATCCGGCAAACTTCAGGGCAGCGGCCATCTGTTGGTTAGACAGCGGCCAGTTGCCATGCAGATTATCCAGATCATTCGATCCCTCCTGCAGATGCACGCGGATCGGTTTAGGTTCGGTTTTTCGAATCAATGCCGGGTAAACATGCCCGCCACGGATATTGGTAAAACTGCCGATATGACTGCTGACCTTGTGGAAATAGTCAGGCCGTTCCCAAGCGGCGGTCCA
>JAGQQT010000842.1 GCA_020426065.1 Planctomycetaceae bacterium
CCAGACAGTTGTCTGCCAGAGCCACGCATTTGCGTGGCTCTTTTTGTTGGAGGACTGAAATGGTCTGTAAACAGAGTCTGGGCAATTCAGGCCGGAAGATGGAGTTCAGATGGAAAAATCAGCGGTTTAAGAATGGCATCCAGAAACGGATGAAACACGCGAAAGGACGCCGGGTAACCATTGTCTTCAGGGTAATTCTGAAATCGCCAGCTGCTTCGTATCTTTAAAGCCATCTTTTGAGAGCCTGATCAGGCCGGCCGAGTAAAATAAATAATTTGATGCCGCTATCAGGGTCAATTGAACAGAGGTTATTACTACAAAAGCATTAGCAGTTTCGATCAGGTCGCTGTGTTCCCTTGCAAAGTTGTAAAAGCGAATAGCGGCATAAATGATGATCCCACAGACGTTGATCGCATAAATGAGATTTGCGGAGTAACACAAATATCGGGGAATAATTGTATTGGGAGAACTGGACTCTTTATTGTCCGTGTCAACGCTTGCCAGTTTGGTAATCGAATCTTGGATGTGCTTGAACAGTAATGCAAACAGAGTGATAACGCTGGGGGCAAAAACAGGCAGGTAAAACAGCAGCCGTTCCAATTTCAGGTTTTGAATGGCGACTTCAAGGCCTACTCGTGTTGCATACATGTTCCAGACATGGAGCAGGAGTGAAACCAGGATGAGATGAAGGGCAAGAGCCCATGTTTTCAATTCAAACATTTGATGGCACTCTAACGGAGTGAGCCTGGTCCAGGTTTCTCACCACATGGCAGATCTCCTGGAATTTGCAGTTCGGTATTGCTCGTGCCGGTGACTTTAGCAGATTTCCCTTGCAATACTTTACGTTAACGAGAGGCCGGAGGCCTATTTCTCAACCGGGAGTGTCACCCAGAACTGATCGATTTTGTAGTCAGGCAGTTTTAAGGAGCGAGTAACGAGCTGTTCGTTTCCGGTCTCTTCGCCCCAGTGAGCGATGATCTGCACTGGACCCTGAAATGGTTCTTTGCCGTTGTGCTGGATTTTCAGCGTGACTTTTTTCGCGGAATCTCCTTTTGTTTCCGAAACTACATGCTCAACGGTCTGGTTTTCTGTCAAACCCGTGACGTTGAAAGTGACTGCTTCAGTAAAACCGTTCAAGCGGTTGATGGTGATCGGGATCTCGAGTGGAGCACCCGCCTTTCCGGTGAAGTTCTCGGCATCAACACTGCATTCAATGCGGGGGAGAGCGGATTCGACTTCGAGCAGATAGAAATATCTCGCTCCTGCATGCCCGTAACGATCGATAACGGAAAATGTGAAATCGCCCGTTGAGGGAGCTTTCCAGGTCGTTGCGACATCCAGCTCTTCTTTGGCGATGTCATCCACTTCACGCAGGACTTTCTCCTGTTCTCTGATCAGCAGGACCGGATCGAGTAGTGAATCCAGTTGCCTGGCACGAATCCGAATTTCGACGTTCTGATCTTTTTCCAGTCTGATGAGCGTATCGCCCTGGACTTCGGGGAGTTCGAGCCGTCCGAAACGTTGCACTGGCAGTGTGGCGGGATCCGTTGCGGTTCCCGTTTGAACGGGCGAGGATCGAACCTTCTCGGGTTGCAGCCAGTGTAATCCGGGGGTCAGCAGCGGGTTGGTTTTGTCTGCCTCCTGGAGGTTCCAGCCTTCAACCAGCCAGTGACCTGTCTCTACTGAGGCAGTTGTGGTCTGAGCAGGGAGTGCGTAGGCCACAAATGGA
>JAGQQT010000843.1 GCA_020426065.1 Planctomycetaceae bacterium
GATCGCCTTGCGGATTGTTTCCGGAGTAATGCCGTGCTCGCGATTGTAAGCCAGTTGAAGTTCGCGGCGACGATTCGTTTCTTCTATCGCCAGTTGCATGCTTTCGGTAATCGTATCCGCGTACAGAATCACCTCTGCATTCACGTTCCGGGCAGAACGGCCAATCGTCTGAATGAGGCTGGTCTCGTTTCGCAGGAAACCCTCCTTATCCGCATCGAGAATCGCAACCAGTGAGACTTCCGGCAGGTCCAGTCCTTCTCGCAGCAGGTTTACACCCACAATTGCATCGTGCACACCTTCGCGGAGTTCCCGCAGGATTTCAACACGTTCGATCGCATCCAGTTCGGAATGCAGCCACGCACACTTCATCCCCGATTCCTGCAGGTAGCCTGTCAGGTCTTCTGCCAGACGCTTGGTGAGCGTGGTGACAAGAGTCCGTTCTCCTTTCGCGGTACGTTCCTTGATCTGTTCGATGAGATGAGGGACCTGGCGGCGGGCAGGGTGAACATGAATCACCGGATCGACCAGGCCGGTCGGGCGAATAATCTGCTCGACGATTTCACCCTGTGACTGCTCCAGTTCCCAGTCGGCCGGAGTGGCGGAAACGAAAACGATCTGATTCCGGCGGGCGTTCCACTCGTCAAACATGAGTGGTCGGTTATCGAGAGCCATCGGCAGTCGGAATCCATGATCCACCAGAGAAAGTTTCCGGGCTCGGTCTCCCGCATGCATCGCCCGGATTTGTGGCAAGGTCACGTGGGACTCATCGATAAACATCAGGAAGTCATCGGGGAAGAAGTCATAAAGAGTATACGGGGGTTGACCCGGCTTGCGCCCAGCCAGAGCCCGTGAGTAGTTTTCAATGCCTGGGCAGAAACCCGTTTCCCGCATCAGTTCCATGTCATACCGAGTGCGTGCGCTCAGACGCTGCATTTCCAGCAGTTTTCCCTCTCGGCGAAAGTCTTCCAGCCGAACATTCAGTTCCTCTTCGATTTCAATCAGAGCGGCATCGATTCGGCTTTGAGGCAGTACGAAATGCTTGGCAGGGTAAATGTAGATGTCGTTGTGGATCTTGTGCACATTTCCGGAAACAGGCTCGATGATTGACAACGATTCAATCTCATCGCCCCAGAGCTCAATCCGATAGGCGAATTCTTCGTAAGCGGGCCACAGTTCAATCACATCGCCACGCACCCTAAATTTACCCCGGGCACGCTGGAAATCGTTACGGTCATAATGAATGTCAATCAGCTTGAGCAGCAGTTCATCGCGGTTGACCTGCTGGCCGATACTCAGAGGAATCATCATGTCCAGATAATCTTTGGGTGATCCCAGGCCGTAAATACAGCTTACGCTGGCGACCACAATCACATCCCGCCGACTCACCAGGGCACTGGTGGCCAGCAGTCGCAAACGATCAATCTCGTCATTGATCGAGGCATCTTTTTCAATATAGATATCTCGCTGCGGGATGTAGGCCTCCGGCTGATAGTAATCGTAGTAACTCACAAAGTAGGTGACGGCATTGTTCGGGAAAAATTCCCGGAACTCTGCATACAACTGAGCGGCAAGCGTTTTGTTGTGTGAAAGGACAAGGGTCGGACGGTTCATCCTGGCAATGACATTAGCCATCGTGAACGTTTTGCCGGAACCGGTTACGCCCAGCAGAACCTGATCCCGCTTGCCATCCTTCAGTCCGGCCCCGAGCGCGGCGCTTGCCTCCGG
>JAGQQT010000844.1 GCA_020426065.1 Planctomycetaceae bacterium
TCGATTGCAATTTCAGGAACCAGTGCTGATGACCATGTTGTGATTGACCGACTCTACTTCGGATCCGGGATCACGGTTGTAGATGCGAATCATGCACCTGATGCACTCCCACGTGTGATTGATGCGAAACTGAATTCACGCTCCTACGATGATATCGTTCATAATACCTACGGAATCTGGGTGAATGGAGAATTGCAGTATGCATTTGTGGGAGCAACCTATGCTCCGCAAAATATTCAGGCAGGCCAGATGTCTACACCATATTGGTTCGAGCATGTCAAAAATGGTTCGGAAGCATTCATGGCTTTTGTCACCGATGATGGCCTGACCTTTGGGAGGATTGCTCTCGATTACGGTTTGCGGTTTGCCAGCTGGGCTGGCTGGTACACTCCCAGTGGAGCCCCGCAAACCTGGCCTTCCGAAGTTCAGGGAGCAAACCTCATCCAGTTCAACGGCTTTGCCGGGAATGACACTTTTATCAACAACAGTTCGATCAATTCCATTGCATTTGGTGGTGATGGGAATGACCGACTCGTTGGGGGAAATCAAGCTGACATACTCATTGCAGGATCTCCTGAGGATTTTCTCGGCTCAAACGGTGTGGCCTATACACGGCAGGGCGTATATGCCGAAGTCTTGGTCGGCGGTTGGGGAAATGACATGCTGGTGGGAGATAGTGCAAAAACGAACCTCATGATGGGGGACGAACATGAGCTTCGAAGCCACTTCCAGATTTATGGCACCTCATTCGGAAATTCGGATCATTCTGTGAATTCTGTGGATGTCAATCAGAATCAGATCGCCATCGAAGGTGATACCGGGATGGGCTGGATTCATCATGATACTATTGTTGGTGGGAATAACGCAGACTGGATCTTTGGACAGAATGGTCGAGACACGATTTATGGAAACGGCGGCAACGACTCGATTCTGGGGGGATTACTGGAAGACCGGATCATGGGCGGGGATGGAGATGACCACATTTTAGGGGGGACCGGTGATGATTTTCTGACTGGTCAAAATGGAAACGACTGGATTGAGGGGGGAGCTGGCAATGACATTCTCCACGGTGGGAATGGGAATGACACGCTCGATACGGGTACTGGATTCGATTACGTTGATGCCGGGGCCGGATCGGACCGGATTTACGCTCATGGCGATGGAAGTCTGCTTTTTGGAGGTACGGACAATGACCATGATTACTATTCATTGAGATCCAGCCGTGATCAGATTCTTGACTGGAAAAACTCTCTGAGGAATGGAGTCGATACCTGGGGAGCATATGGTTATGTGACTCGCCCCACCACTATATCAATCCCACAAAGTTCGGGATTTCTTGTGATGCTGGATCATTTCTTACACCAGACTGAAGAAGAGAGACTTCAAAATGAACTGGAAGAGCTGTTCTCGAATTTGAACCTGTTTTGAAATCGAATGTTTTTCAAACTAGGATCCTGTGTGATTCTTATTCAGTTCCGGTGGTAAATTGAGGGTAAAGTTGAACTCTCTCGATTGGCTTGTGGCAGCTAAACAGACCTGACAGTTGCACCATGCACATGGAAATGGCCAGCGAGGAATTCCCGCTGGCCGTCCGTTTTGAATGGATTGGCTCAGTTTCAGGAAATGCCGGCCAGGACAGGTTCTCCAACTGTCCAGCGGTGTCCGTCGCGGATGATGCGGCGATAAAGCGTGTCTCGTTCAACAGGTTCGCAGCCTGCTTCGCG
>JAGQQT010000845.1 GCA_020426065.1 Planctomycetaceae bacterium
ATCTGATGGCGGCCGCTGGAGTGGACTACCATGTCGGGCGGGAAGCGAATTCTGTTTATGGAGAAAACTGGAATGGCGTGCAGACGGGCGTCCTGCATCATGGACACTGGTTTGCCGCTCCGATCGATCCTTACGTGGTTCCCGGCAACCCGGCGTCGGGAGTTCTGCCTCGCATTAGCGCTGAGCCACCCGGAGAATACGGACAGGGAGATCATCGGGTGCAGGCATACTGCTTCCGGATGTGCCTGACCAATGTACCGGAAAATCGAATCCCGTTTGCCAAACCAGAAGGTTATGACCCCAAACAGTATGAACTCCTGGTGAGAATCTTTGACAGTGGCTGGCGTGAGTTCTTCCACAAGTTTGATCCGATGCCCAACGGCAAAACGGATACGAACAATCACGGCCCCTTCAGTTTCGACAACATCGGCTTCAACTATCGCTACCCGGAAGCCAGCTATGAGGAGCGGGAACAGATCATTCGCGAGCACGAACAATACCAGAAGGGACTGCTGTATTTTGTCGCGACGGATCCCCGTATTCCTGAAGAGGTTCAACAGGAGTTGAATCGCTGGGGGCTGCCCAAAGACGAATTTACCGATAATGGAAACTGGTCCCATCAGCTGTATGTCCGCGAAGCCCGGCGGATGATCGGTCACTTCGTGATGACCGAAAACGAATTACGGAAAGTGGCCCCGACTCCAGATTCTGTCGGAATGGGGTCTTACACGATCGATTCTCACAATGTGCAGCGATACATCAAGCCGGATGGCTTTGTGCAGAACGAGGGTGATATCGGTGTCTCCACGCGTGGGCCTTATCCCATTGCTTATGGCGCACTGATTCCGAAAGCCGACCAGTGCACGAATCTGCTCGTTCCCGTTGCCTGCTCGGCCAGCCATATTGCCTACGGCTCAATTCGCATGGAACCGGTTTTCATGATTCTGGGACAATCTGCCGCCACTGCTGCCGTTCAGGCAATGGAATCCAATGTGCCCCTGCAGCGGCTGGATACCAAGGCTCTACGGGAGCGGTTACTGGAAGATGATCAGGTTCTGGAATACCGGGATCCGGACAGTGTTTCCCTGCAGGGTATCGTGATTGATGATCTGGCAGCAACTTTTGTGGGTGATTGGCGCGAGAGTCGCTCGACGAAACCGTTTTATGGTTCAGGTTATGCACATGATAATCGTGAGCATTCCACAGAGAAAACAGCAACTTTCTCAACAGCACTCCCTGAAGCAGGAATGTACGAAGTCCGACTGGCTTATTCTGCTGCAGGGAGCCGGGCCAGCAATGTCCTCGTTATGATTCATCATGCAGGAGGTGTGCAATCAACCCGGGTAGATATGACGAAGCCGGGACAGAGTGATGGCATCGCCACATCGCTGGGAGTATACCGTTTTCAATCGAGTTCCAAAGCGACTGTCATCATCAGCAACAAGGATGCAGATGGTTATGTCACGATTGATGCGGTTCAGTTTTTGAAGCAGTAGCAGGATGGCTTGTCTGTATTACGTCACTATCCACATCACAGTATCGCCGTGATATGGGATTTATTTGGCAGACGACGGATTGAAAAGGCACAAAAGCCGAAAAATGAATTGACATCATGCAGTTGAGGGTGTAAAGCGGATATATCAATTCTTGTTGTTGCCATTCTGGTGACCGATCTTTGTTCACATCAGACAATTCTGTCTTATTTCTGTAATCACAAGGAGAG
>JAGQQT010000846.1 GCA_020426065.1 Planctomycetaceae bacterium
TGGAACTGGGAAGGGTTGAGTCCGGACGATGTCACACTCCCCGGTTTGCTGCGTACTCAGGGATATCACACCATTCATGTCGGGAAAGGTCACTTTGCTCCGCGGCAGTTTGCGGGAGCGGATCCGGCCAATCTCGGTTTTGAGACCAATATCGCGGGGGCTTCCTTTGGAGCACCGGGGAGTTATTACGCCAAAGAAAACTTCGGCTGGGGAACCAAGCGGGAACATCATGCGGTCCCCGGACTCGAGAAATATCATGGCCAGGAGATCTTCCTGACGGAAGCCCTGACGATCGAAGCCAAAAAGGAAGTCGACACGGCCATCAAGAGCCAGAAACCGTTTTATCTTTACTTCGCCCAGTATGCAGTTCATGCTCCGTTCCAGTCGGATCCCCGCTTTGCCGCACACTATGCAGACAGCGGCAAACCGGCCAGTGCCCAGGCGTTTGCCACACTCATCGAAGGCATGGATAAATCGCTGGGGGATGTGCTCGATCATCTGGATGCTCGCGGTGTGGCTGACAACACCCTCGTGATTTTCCTGGGAGACAATGGTTCGGATGCACCACTGGGGCATCAGCATGAAGTTGCCTGCGCCGCTCCCCTACGTGGCAAAAAGGGTTCTCACTATGAAGGAGGAACTCGAGTGCCGTTTATCGCCGCCTGGGCGAAAGCCAATCCGGAATCGGCCTGGCAGCAGAAGCTGCCCATTGCGTCTGGCACCATTCAACTCCAGCAGGCCGCCGTCCAAGACCTGTTCCCAACACTTCTGGAGTTGACCGGCACACCCATTCCAGAAGGCCATGTTGTTGATGGAAAATCACTGACCACACTGCTGACGGGAAAGCAGGATTCATCACGAGAGGAAACCTTCCTGATGCACTATCCGCACGCTCCACATCGGACAGACTATTTCACGGTCTATCGGGATGGGGACTGGAAAGTGATCTACCATTACTTTCCCACCAAAGTTTCCAACGACAGCCACTACCAGCTGTTCAACCTGAAAGCCGACCCCTACGAGCAGCAGGACCTGTCCACAACTCATCCGGATGAACTGAAGAAGATGATGCAGAGTCTGCAACAGAGCCTAGTCGCACATAATGCGGTGTACCCGGTCAGTAAAGAAGGCAAAACTGCCCTGCCGATTGTGCCCTAATTTATTTCACAATGCGTTGAAATGAATTGAATTGTGCAATCAGATTTCACCCTCCCTCCGGGAGGGTCGGCGCAGCCGGGGAGGGTAACTTTTGCATTCATTCTTCGGCACGATCCCAAATGAAAAACGAATCCAGCGCTCAAACAACGACCAGACCTGAAAGATCCGGAACCATGAAACAGCTTGCTTCCCATGTTTTTGCATTGAGTACCTGTCTGCTGCTGGTTGGCGGAAATGTTCTGGCTGATGATGCCAAACCGGCTTCTCCCGCCCTCCAGAAAGCACCAAAAACGGAAAAGTATGATGAGAGCGTGCCGGAACCGACCGCGAGCAATGTCCGCTATGGCGATCATGAACGGCATGTGCTCGATTTCTGGCAGGCAGAATCGGATCAGCCGACGCCCTGTGTGTTTATCATCCATGGCGGTGGCTGGATGAGTGGCAGCAAGGAACGGGGTAATCGCTTTGCCTCGATTCCCCTGTTGCTGAAAGAAGGCATTTCCGTGGCTTCAATTAACTATCGCTATGTTTCCCAAGCGGATCCGGAAGCCTCAACTCCACCCG
>JAGQQT010000847.1 GCA_020426065.1 Planctomycetaceae bacterium
GATGGATGACTCGCTTGATCTTGCCCGGGAAATGTGGTTCTCGAGCGGCCAGCGGATTGAGTTCATCAATGGATGGATTACGGGGAGGTTGATCCGCACGCAGAATGTCTGCAGCAGCAACGGCTCCCATCCCGAATCCAGCCTGAATCAGAAACTGACGACGTGAACCAGACAATATCGGTGACGAAGAAGTGGTGTTAATCGACATAGATAAACTCATTGGAAATCAGCAGTGACTGGGCAATCAACGGGAGCGGATCGGTATTTCGCTTCTGCATCAGTTCCGCAAATCGGCCAATCCGGGTCTGCTCGAATGGGCTGGGCTGGCGCTGGTAAATATGTTGATAAAGAACCGCGACCTGATCCTCGAACTGTTCTGGCATTTCCGGAGAAAGGGATTCCACAAGGTAGCGTGACTGGTGATTGACGAAGGAAGAGTTCAACGCAAACAGGGCCTGTTGAGGGACGATGTTTTCCGTTCGGCGGTCTGCTGAGGCAGTCGGAGTCGGGAAGTCAAAGGCACGCATGGTCGGATCGATTTCAATCCTGTTGACCAGACCGTAAATGGCACGGCGACGGCTCGGATTGTCTCCCCACAATTGTTCTGATCTCCCGAGAACGCGGGGATCCAGCTGGCCACTCATCGCCAGGATGGAATCTCGGAGTTGCTCAAAAGACATCCGTTTCAGATTGGCCCGATGATAGAGCAGGTTTTCCGGATCCACCTCGCTCGCATCCGAGCGGACCGTGCTGGACTGCTGATAGGTGCGACTGGTTACAATGGTGCGAACAAGATGCTTCCGCGACCAGCCGTTGCGGATGAAGTCCCGGGCCAGCCAGTCCAGCAGTTCCGGATGCGTGGGCTGGCTTCCCTGCAGACCAAAATCAGAAGGTGTGTTGACCAGATAACTTCCCAACAACAGGCCCCAGACCCGATTGACGAAGACACGAGCGGTGAGAGGATTTTCTGGACTGGCAATTTTTTCCGCGAGTGCCAGCCGACCGCTGTTGTCCTCAGGAAATGGCTGCTGTTCGGGATCGAGCAGTTTCAGGAACCGCCGTGGCACTCGTTCTCCTCGCGTATCGGGCTCGCCCCGCAGGAAGATTTGAGGAGAGAGTGGCTTGTTTGTTTCTTTCACCACAATGGCCCGGGTGGGGGCACCGGGATTGAACGTGACCAGTCGTGTCATTTCACCTTGCTGAAGGATGTCCGACTCTTTCCTCTGGGCACCGATGATCCGCTTGCTTTTCAGGGCCGCCTGGATCTTTTTATCGATTTTCGCTTTTTCGGTTTCAAACTCCTCCTGTTGAGCGGCAGATGGGGCTTCAGCCTGAATGAGCGGATAGGCCTCGAAGTCTTCCGGAGCAGGTTTTTCGATGGAGCGGAAAACCCCGTAAAGAGAGTAATAATCGGCCGTTGGAATCGGCTCGAATTTGTGATCGTGACAGCGGGCACAGGCCACAGTCAACCCCAGTAGTCCACGGGAGACAGTGTCAATCATGTCATCGGCAAAGTCGTGGGGATTGGTTAGCATGGGAGTGACGGCAATCAATCCCAGTGCGGCCTGGTCGGGATCATCCTCACTCATTCCCAGCAAATCTGCAGCCAGCTGTTCTCGAATGAACTGGTCGTAAGGCTTATCGTTATTGAAGGCGTTGATCACGTAGTCTCGGTAGGTGAATGCATAGGGGTAATACTGCGGGATGGCAGGTCGCGTGG
>JAGQQT010000848.1 GCA_020426065.1 Planctomycetaceae bacterium
ATTTCAATCAGAGTAGTAGACATGACACAAATCACACAGGTTTCTGGCCCTGGCATTCCCCTTCTGCTGGATGATATTGATACCGATCGCATCATCCCCGCTCGATTTCTGCGTTGCGTGACGTTTGATGGTCTCGGCGAACATGCCTTCGAAGACGATCGCGAACAGGATCCGAAGCATCCGTTCAACCAGGAAAAGTATCAGGGGGCAGCCGTGCTGCTGGCGGGACGCAACTTTGGTTGCGGCTCATCCCGCGAGCATGCTCCGCAATCGCTGATGCGTTGGGGCATTCAGGCAATCATTGCCGAATCCTACGCAGAAATTTTCTTCGGCAACTGTACCGCTCTCGGCATTCCTGCGGTCACGGCAAAGGGTTCTGATATCGAAGCCCTGGAAAAGCTGGTGGAAGCAGATCCCTCCGTGGAAATCAAAGTCGACCTTGAGAACAAGCAGGTGACCTGCGGTTCCTTCCAGTGTCCGATCGAGATGCTGGATTCCGCTCGCGATGCACTGCTGTCCGGCCAGTGGGACTTCATGGGCCTGCTGCTGGCTAATACTGACCAGATCAAACAGACCGCCCAGCAGATTCCTTATCTGAACGAGTTTGCGAACGTCTGATTGCTGGTTGATAGCAGGGTTTCGTTCATTCGCAAAAGTCAGTTGCAAGTGTGCCACTGCTGGCTAGCCCAGCAGTGTTTTTTGTGACTTCTGCATGACGTTGCCAGTTAGACAGATCATGGCTTCACCCTCCCCCTCCGGGAGGGTGAAGCAGCATCGGTTTCAGTTGTGTAGGTCAGGCCGATCACGTCCCTTCTCCCTTTGGGGGGAGCGGCATTGTTTCTCCTCACTGATGTGAGGCAGGCACAAAGGGCGGATAAGGGCGGCATGATACATGAAGCATGGAAGACATGTTTTCATAATCGTACGCACAATCCCCTCACCCCAAAGGGGCGAGGGGACTTAAGGGGGCACCTCTTAAAGAGTGGGCGGAAGTTGATTCTGGCCGGTTAGAAACCGTCCCTGCATCTTTCATTGCAGGAATGACCAGAGATATCTGATGATTTGACCTGGTCCAGTCTTGATCAGAAGCATCAGGTCGGCCAGGGTTTTGACTTCCAGCATGGTCAGGGACGCGTTGACGATACCCATCAATCCCTCACCTGCGATCAGCCCCGAGGCCACCGCGAAGTTGTATTTCTCAACCGCCTTGGGAGCGATTGCCTTCCAGATCAGCCAGACCACCAGGCCATAGAACATCACCAGTGAGTAATAGGCCGGGACGATAAAGGCAATTCCCATGGCCAGTCCGCTGGGCACATATGGTTTGATGGAAGAGATCTGGCGAAGACCAGCCAGGATAATTCCCGTGATGCCGGCCACGATGATGGCTGTAACGGCATGTGGTGGCAGGGCGCCGAAGCCCTCGTTCAAGACCTCCGCCATTGCTTTCCAGGCCTGGGCGGCAGGAGCGGGAAGTTCATCGCCTCCCAGTTTATAAGCCTTTGTGAATAGGAAGTAGACCGGGACTGCTGCCAGAATTCCGATGCAGATGCCACACAGTTGAGCGATAAACTGTTTGCGGGGAGCCGCTCCCAGGAGCTTGCCGGTTTTCAGGTCCTGCATCATGTCGCCCGCCTGAGATGCACCAGCTGAGGTGATGGCCGCACTCATCAAATTGGTGGAAATGTCTCCCGGAGCAATTCCACCGAAGA
>JAGQQT010000849.1 GCA_020426065.1 Planctomycetaceae bacterium
CCCAGGAAATCAGAGTACCAGTTGAATTTGTCGCCTGTGTCATGAGATGCCCTCCAAATTGGGGAATGAAGGAGAAGGGAGGTTTACTCTGTTCACAGCTGATCAAAAAATCAAGTCTGGCCTTTTGAAGCACCATTCAATGTCGTGGAATGCGCTCCCCACAATAAAAAAAGGACGTCCATTGCTGGACGTCCTTTTAATTCCCGGGTGTCAATCAAGAGGGATCTGTTTAGTTTTCCAGAGCCGCCTGAGCTGCTGCGAGTCGGGCAATGGGAATCCGGAATGGTGAGCAGCTGACGTAGTTCAGCCCCAGCTTGTGGCAGAAGATGACCGAAGCGGGATCTCCACCATGTTCTCCACAGATTCCGATCTTGAGATCGGAGCGGGTGCTGCGGCCACGCTGAACGCCAATGCCCATCAGGTCACCGACACCGTTCTGGTCGATCGTCTGGAACGGATCGTTGGGAATGATGTCATTTTCCTGATAGTAACCAATGAATCCACCGTAGTCGTCACGGCTCATGCCCAGAGTTGTCTGGGTGAGGTCGTTGGTTCCAAAGCTGAAGAACTCAGCCGTCTTGGCAATTTCATCGGCCCGGATGGCGGCACGAGGAATTTCAATCATCGTTCCGACCGTGTAATCGATTTCCATGCCCTGCTCTTTGAGAACTTCAGCAGCAACCTTACGGACAACCTGTTCCTGGTTGTCGAGTTCGGTCTTGAAGCCAACGAGCGGAATCATAATTTCCGGATGCACATCGATGCCGGCTTTCTTCACGTTACAGGCGGCTTCCAGAATTGCCCGTGCCTGCATAGCCGTGATTTCTGGATACACAATCCCCAGTCGGCAACCACGATGCCCCAGCATCGGATTGGATTCCTTCAACTCTTCCACGCGGCGATAGATGAACTCTTTGCCCGCACCAATCATATCGGCCAGTTTGTGAGCCAGGTCCGGTTGTTCGTGCAGATGATGTTCTGAGAGGAACTCGTGCAGTGGTGGATCCAACAGACGAATCGTCACCGGACGACCATTCATTTCCCTGAACAGGATTTCGAAGTCTTCCCGCTGGAACGGCAACAGCTTGTTGATCGCCTTCTGACGGGTTTCCTTTTCTTCAGCCAGAATCATCTCGCGGATTTCATCCAGATGACTGAAGAACATGTGCTCGGTGCGGCACAGACCAACCCCTTCTGCTCCGAAGGCCACAGCCTTCTTGGCATCGTCTGGTTCTGCGTTGGCACGCACATTCAGGGTACGGATTTCATCAACCCACTCCATCAGCTGTGCATAACGCTGATAGGTTTCTGCTTCTTCCGGTTTGCGGGTTTTGTGAATCAGCACTTCGATAATTTCGGATGGCTTGGTTTCCACTTTTCCGGCAAACACTTCGCCAGTGAACCCGTCGATGCTGATCCAGTCCCCGGTATTGAGGACTTTATCGCCTACCGATACGGTGCCATCGTGGTAATCAATTTCCAGATCCGAGCAACCGACGATACAGGTTTTTCCCATCTGACGGCTGACTAGAGCGGCGTGAGAGGAAGCTCCACCGAAGGCGGTGAGAATTCCCTTGGCAATACGCATTCCCCGCAGGTCTTCCGGGCTGGTTTCGCGGCGGACCAGAATCAGTTGAATGTCCGGATCCTTTGCGTCCGGTGCTTCGGTATTCACTGCATTGAAGGAGATGGTCCCCGTTGCTGTCCCTGG
>JAGQQT010000084.1 GCA_020426065.1 Planctomycetaceae bacterium
AGTTGGCTCCGGAAGTAGAAAGTTCTCAACATGACTTGGGCGCTCTGTCTCAACTGTGGTGAAGTCAAATTTGGGGCAATCTGTCCGTGTCCCAGATGCCATGTCGATTCCACTGGCGATATTAATCTTGATATCGCGTTCAGCGATCATCGGATCGCTAAAGAAACACTCAGCGAACTTGGAGGTGTTGTTGCGGCAATCCACGAGGTGTCTGCTGATGACGAAATCTGCTTCTGGGCATTCATTCGATACGTTTCGGTAAATCATCCCTCGATACTCAGCGTGGACCTCAATCCGGATGCAGAAGTCAAATGCGATGAAGTCCTGAAACAGGCTCATTTACCGGATGTCACGCTGAGACCATCTCCGAGCGCAGAGTGGAAAGCCAAACGAAAGGGAAGCGGCAACAAACGCTGGTGGCAATTCTGGAAGCCAGCCCCTGAAGCAGAAGAGTGAATGGCGATATGGTTCGAGTCAGCAGGCTGGCAGCGGCTAGCATCAGTTTTGTCTTGCAGGCTTCGGCTGAGTGGCCGAGGTCGAATGAAATGAGCCCCTAAAGGTTAATCATCTGGGTGTTCGCGTTGCTCAACTCCAGCCACACTTCCGCGCGAATCAACTATCAAGGGCGGAGTTACCTGCGGGAACCTGTTCAGGGGAGAAATACGGAGGCCAGTTCACGCAGCACAACCTCTCCGTATTCCGGATCCTTGGTGGCGAATTCACCCATTCCTGAGGTCGGATTGATATTCAGGAACACTTCGCCTTCCCCGTCAGCCAGAAACAGTTTAAAGGCAATCCAGTTTCCCGACTGAGATGATGTGAAATTCCCGGCAATCACATTATTGCCGGGTTGTCGACTGAGAGATGCCCCCAGGATTGCTGTGTCAAAGTCGAGCCGCTCAAGTCGTTCCGAACTTACCGGAGGCGCGACTTCTGATTCAATCGCCTGGGCAACTTCCCTAAGGAATTGGCGACCGTCCGAACCTGGCTCACGAATGATTGCTCCCGTTGAAAACGCGATCGGAAAATCTCCCTTGAGCGGTTTCAGCAGCAGCTCAAGCAGAAAGGTAAAGTCTTCCTCGCTGCTTCCAGCGGCAGTTGCACGCCACGTGATCAGTGTCCCCTCAGAAGTATCTTTTGATTCGACCTCAGCAATCCTGAATGATCCCGGCTGGTTTGAGGCAAGCGATTCCTGATGTAACCTCGAATGGCCATTTCCGGCATGCTGGCCAGTCAGCAATGCAAACAGTCGGCGGAACATCTCGGGGCTCCTGTTCAGGAAACAGTAAAAATGCAGATGAGAGACACGATACTTTTCACACCCAGGTGCCTCATGATGGATAAAACATAATGAAACCTCGCCATGAATGCCTGCCAGATACGAAAGCAAATGTGGATGGCGATTGGCTTTACACAACTTTCTTCCACCACGTTCCCCCAATCTTTATCAAATTATACTAACAACAGTTTCCAGTATTTGATTCGTCTCATAGAGTAGTTGACACGGATTTTCTGGGGGTTCGCGTTGCTCGACCCCAGACAACCGATCGGAGAGACTAATGTTCGACTGCTCAATCCAGACTTGTGAAGAGAATCGGGTGCTGCGGTATGGTATCTCGTGTGAGGGGGTGGAGCTGGCGTACTCAACTGTGGTGAACCTCTGGCAAACCGATCCTCTGTTCCGGGACTATTTCACGTCTCTGCTGGCTGAGTCAGCGTTTGCTGGTTTTCGCTGGGAAACACCTCCACTGACAGGAGAGTTGGCGAATCGGCCTTTCGAATTCGTACTTGTCAATTCTCCCGGCCTGGCCAGTCGGAGCACTGATCGCCAGCCATTTCTGGAGCACTTTACGGAATCGGAAACGGAGGAGGGCGTGGTCAGTTTTGCGAACCTTCGCAATGATGCCACCATGATCGTCCCTTCCCCCCGAGGCGCGGATGATCACTACGGACACCTGGCGGCATTCGTGCGGGGAGCGCCCCGTTCACAGGTCCATGCGCTCTGGCGAGTTCTGGGCAAAACAATTGCGGCAAACCTGTCCCGCAAACCAGTCTGGATCAGCACTGCCGGCGGTGGCGTAGCCTGGCTGCACGTGCGCCTCGACACCCGCCCGAAATATTATTCCCATGCCCCCTACAAGATCGCATGAACACATCCGGAAGCCCTTTTACAGCGAACTTTCGGATCCTCTCCCAGCTCCCCGCTCGAATCCTTCCCAAAGGTGTCCTCTGCTGGTTGACACACTCCCTCCGGCAGCGAAGAATAGCTGTCTGGCTGCCCGGATATTCTTGAGATGAGAGGTGCGATGGCGTTTCCCAGCACGCGATTTCAGCCGACAATGATCGGTCTGTTTGTGGTGTTCTGCCTCTGTCTTTCGCTGGCGAGTGATCTCGCCCGGGGAGAGGCTGAGGTCGAGCGAGTTGACTATGCCAGTCAGATTCGTCCCATTCTGTCGAATGCCTGTTTTCGCTGCCACGGCCCCGATGAAGCCTCGCGTGAAGCCGATTTCCGCCTGGATATTCCGCTCGTCACAACAACCGGAGAGCCTCAACCCGCTGAGCAGATTGCTTCGCATTTCACTGAGGTCCTGACCCGCGTCCGTTCCGGAGATCCGGATCTGCAGATGCCTCCCCGTGAGGCGGGGCCAGCTTTGACGGCAGAGCAGATCGCGCTGCTTGAACGCTGGATTCAGGAAGGGGCCGAGTACAATCAGCACTGGTCTTTTCGGCCAGTGGTTCGTCCGAGCGTGCCGACTCTGGCTGCTGGTCAGGAATGGGTTCGCAATCCGGTCGATGCATTCGTGCTGCGAAAACTTCAGAGTCAGCATCTCACTCCCGCTGCCACCGCCAGCCGGGAAACTTTGATCCGCCGTGTCTACCTGGATGTCGTGGGACTTCTGCCATCGCTGGAAGAACTTGAACTGTATCTGCAGGACGAGTCTCCCGATGCTTATGAACAGATGGTGGAACGGGCACTGGCCAGTCCGCATTACGGAGAACGCTGGGGCCGTCACTGGCTCGATCAGGCCCGCTATGCGGATACCAACGGGTACACTGTTGATTCGGAACGCTCCATCTGGCCTTATCGGGACTGGGTGATCGATGCGTTCAATGATGACAAACCGTTCGATGAATTCACCATTGAACAGCTGGCAGGGGATCTTTTGCCCCAGCCAACTCGAGACCAGCTGATTGCCACCGGATTTCACCGCAACACGCTGGTCAACCAGGAGGGGGGCACCGATGCCGAGCAGTTTCGGAATGAAGCGGTTGTCGATCGGGTCAACACCACCGGAGCGGTCTGGCTGGGATTGACGGTTGGCTGTGCACAATGCCATACGCACAAGTTTGATCCAATCTCGATCCAGGAGTATTACCAGCTGTTTGCATTCTTCAACAGCAACGAAGATGTGAACCGAATCACTCCCACGCTCAGTCTTCCAACAGCTGAGCAGGAGGCTTCACTGGCGAAGCTGGATCAACAACTGCAGCAGTCACGGGCAGAACTCAAATCGCTGGAGAATCGGGTCAACGAGACGAAATCCGCCAACCCGGATGCCGCCAAACAGGAGCTTACAGGCTCGGAATCGCACTGGAGTTTTCCGGAACCCAAAGAGCTGCTATCTGAGGCGGGAGCAAAGTTCACCACGCTGGAAGATGGCTCGTTCCTGATGTCCGGTCCCAACGGCTCGACAGATACCTACACACTCAGACTGCAGACTGATCTGAAACAGTTGACCGCCGTTCGGCTCGAAACACTCACCGATGCCTCGCTCCCCAAGCAGGGACCGGGAAGAGCGGGGAATGGCAATTTTGTGCTGAACCGGATTCAACTCCAGAGTGGCCCGCAATCCGCTGAATGGACCGAGGCCGTTGCCGATCACTCGCAGCCGAAGTATCCGGTCACAGATGCCATTGATGGTCAGCTCAAAACCGGCTGGGCCATCAATGTGACCAAGGGAAACATGAATGTAAATCGGACTGCCATTTTTCTGTGTCAGCCGCTCATGAGGGATGAGTCGGGAGAGGTTGTCCTGAAGCTGGAATTCGGAGCAGAGCCTGCCGGATACAATATCGGCCGATTCCGCATTGCCTTCTCTGCAGAGGATCCACAGCAGTTGCTGCACGAGCGTGATGAACTGACCCGCGTGCAGCAGCAGGTTGAGAAACTCGAAGCGGAACGCAAGAAACTGGCCGCTGCGATCCCCACTACAATGATCATGCGGGATCTGCCCAAACCGCGCGAGACACATGTCCTGATTCGTGGAGATTTTTTACGCCCGGGGGATCCGGTCTCACCGGGCACGCCAGCGGTGCTGCCTCCACTGGAAGCAGCACCCGCCGATCCGCAGCGGACTCGGCTTGATCTGGCACGGTGGCTCGTGAGCCGGGAGCATCCGCTGACCGCTCGTGTTTTTGTGAATCGGGTCTGGCTGCATTATTTTCCCCGGGGACTGGTGGAAACGGAAAATGATTTTGGCATGCAGGGGAGCCTGCCAACCCATCCTCAACTCCTCGACTGGCTGGCAGCGGAATTCATGGAGCAGGGCTGGTCGATGAAGCACCTCCACCGCCTGATTCTCAATTCGGCCACTTATCGTCAGTCTTCAGCAATCCGTCCCGAACTAGCAGAGATTGATCCGGATAACAAACTCCTGGCCCGGCAGAGTCGGCTGAGAATTGATGCCGAGATTGTTCGCGACCTCGGCCTGTCCGTCAGCGGATTGCTGCATCCCGAAATTGGTGGTCCAGGTGTGTATCCTCCACAACCAGATGGCGTGTACGCTTTCACCCAGCGAAATGCCAGCTGGCCAACCAGCACTGGCCCCAACCGCTATCGCCGGGGAATGTACACGTTCTTCATGCGAAGTGCTCCGCATCCTCTGCTCACCACTTTTGATACACCCGGACTGAGTACCACCTGCACCAGTCGTTCGCGATCCAATACTCCCCTGCAGGCTCTGACTCTTGCCAATGATGAGGCGTTTCAGGAAGTGTATCGGGCGTTCGGGAAGCGACTGCACGAATACCAGGGGACCGACGGGGAAAGAATCGAATGGGCCTGCCGAATCTGTTTTTCACGTCTTCCTTCAGCAGTAGAGCAGACCACCATTCACGATTTTCAGGCTCGGATGCATTCGGTCTATCGTGACAATCCTGAATCTGCCAGGAAACTTGTGAGCGAAAAACCAGACACCCCGCAGGATGATTTGACGGAACTGGCCGCCTGGACCATGACCGCTCGACTCTTGTTGAATCTGGATGAATTCATTACCCGAGAATGATGGTAGTTCCTCGCCCATCAGAAATTTTCGAGACTGACTGATCATGCCAAATTTTTCCGAAACCTGTTCTGCTCCACTGGAAGCCCGCCGGCAATTTCTGCAGGGAGCGGGAGTCAGTCTGGGAGGGATGGCCCTGCAGCAACTGCTGGCGCGGGAAAGCCTGGCTGCCACTCCTCAGCAGACCTTCCAGCCACAGTTCAAGCCGCGCGCCAAGGCGGTGATTTTTCTGTTCATGGCTGGCGGTCCCTCGCAGCTCGACATGTTTACGGACAAACCGATGCTGAGAAAGCATCATGGTCAGGCTCCCCCGGCAGAGGCTCTGGAGGGAAAACGTTTTGCGTTTCTGAAGGGGAACGAAACCCTGCTTGCTTCGCAACGCAAATTTGGCCGATACGGCGAGTGTGGTCAGGAGTTGAGCGATCTGCTGCCGTATCATCAGCAGATTGTGGATGAGGCCTGCTGGCTGCACGGCATGCAGACGGATGTGTTCAATCATGGACCTGCCAAACTGTTCGTGAACACTGGCTCCCCGCAACCCGGAAGACCCAGCATGGGTTCCTGGCTCACTTACGGACTCGGCTCGGAAGCGGACGATCTGCCCGGCTTTGTAGTGCTGCAGGCGGGACCGCGCGGTCCACGTGGTGGTTCGGCATTATGGTCGAGCGGGTTTCTTCCCACCACTCATCAGGGAGTTCCGTTTCGGAATGGGCCTGAACCGATCCTGAATCTCAACAGTCCACCCGGGCTGACCCAGCCTGCCGAGGCAGAATTCATTGGAGCCCTCAAAGACCTGAATCAGCAGCGGCTCAGTGCAACGGGAGATGCGGAAATCTCCACACGAATTGCCGCTTACGAAATGGCCTTTCGCATGCAGGCCAGTGCCCCGGAACTGATGGACTTCTCACAGGAAACCGAATCCACGCTCGCCATGTATGGAGCCACACCCGGAAAACCCTCCTTTGCCAACTCCTGCCTGCTGGCACGCCGGCTGGTGGAGCGTGGAGTCCGCTTTGTGCAGGTGTACCATACCAACTGGGATCATCACGGCGGGCCGACGGAAAACCTGGAAACTCATCTCCCCCAGGTCTGCCGGGAAGTGGACCAGCCTTCGGTGGCTCTCGTGCAGGATCTGAAACAGCGTGGCCTGCTGGATGAAACGATTGTTGTCTGGGGGGGCGAGTTTGGACGAACTCCGATGGGAGAAGTCCGCGCCACCAGCGGTCGGGATCACCACATCGATGCCTACACCATGTGGCTGGCCGGGGGCGGATTCCGTCCCGGACACATCCACGGCCGCTCCGACGAACTGGGCCTGGCTGTCGAGGAGCAACCACTGCACGTGCATGACCTCCAGGCCACCATCCTCCACCAGCTGGGGATCAATCACGAAAAACTGACCTACCGCTTCCAGGGCCGAGACTTCCGCCTCACCGACGTCCACGGACACATCGCCCACGACATCATCACCTGATTCACGGATAATGCTGGGGCGCGTTCCAGCCATGTGACTAACCGCACAAAGGTGTTTTCCTTTCTGTAATGGAGGGGTGAACGGCTGCCAGTTCTCGATTGATCTGGATGTATTCCCGCTGATTGTCAGGCACATCGTCTTCGTAAAAGATGGCTTCTACCGGACACTCGGGAACACAAGCGCCGCAATCAATACAGACATCTGGATCGATATAGAGCATGGTTGACCCTTCATGGAAGCATTCCACCGGGCAAACCACGACACAATCGGTATACTTACATCCATCGCAAGCTTTGGTAACCACCATTGCCATAACTATCCACCTCTCTGCATGATAAAAATACTGCTTGAGCAGTCGAATAGACCTTGCTCTAAAAGGTGAATGCGGAAAGGATGTTTTGACCGGACAAGAATTTCTCCATTTTTTGAAAAAACCTGTGCTCGAAGACGCCAGTAATCAAGAACTGCTCCAGGCCTGGAATACTGGAAACGAAGCAGCTGCCCGTCTGCTGGTTCACCGCTATCTGACAAGATTACTTGCTCTGGCAAAAAGCCGTCTCTCACGGACATTGGGGAGAAGGCTGGATGCGGAAGATATTGTTTTTTCCGTTTGGCGCAGTTTCTTTGTTGGCGTTGACCAGGGCCGTTTTGAGACAACTTCTGAAGATGATCTGTGGCCGCTCCTGGTGACGTTGACCGTTCGTAAACTCGCCCGTCAACACGAGAGGCATCATGCTCTTTTGCGAAATGCAAATCTCGATATCTCCTGGGACGCCGCAGCCGAATGGCGGGAAGCAATTTCACAGGATCCTTCTCCAGATCAAGCGGCCATACTCACTGAGGAAGTGGATGCTTTATGGAGCAGCTTAAGTGAGACCGATCAAAACATTTTGCGGCTTCAACTACAGGGAGAGAAGCAGGCCGATATTGCAGCCTCGCTGAATTGCTCTAAAAGAACTGTGCGAAGGTCTCAGCAAAGAATCCGGGATATTCTCATCGAGCGAGGAGGAATCTCTTCCGATCATTTCAGGCACTTTCTTGAAGCAGAGAAAATTCAAAAAGGTAAACCGAGTGCTTTCAGAGTGCTGGAAGGTTTCAAAGCATCTGAAATCCTTCTCCATTATGATTATCGTGACATTGTACTTCAGCAGATGATCGGTTCGGGTGGTTTCTGCAAGGTCTATCTGGCGACCAGCAAACGTGACAATTCCTCATTCGTAGTGAAATACCTGAGGAAGAAATTCTGGCAGAACCGAGAGGCCAGGATTCGAATACTGCAGGAAGCCAGTCTGATCTCTCAACTCTCTCACCCCAATATCGTCAGCCTGTCAGGAACAGGAACAACTCCATCCGGAGTCCCGTTTCTTGTGATGGAGCGGATCGTTGGGGTGGATTTACAAGAGTGGATTCTTACTGACAAACCTGCTTTGGCCGATGTCTTGAGGTGTGGTATCCAGATTGCAGACGCACTCAGTGCCGCTCATCAGGCAAACATTATTCACGGCGACCTCTCTCCTGCGAATGTGCTGCGAACAGCTGATCATCAATTCATGCTTACCGATTTTGGTTTTGCACAATTGAACGACGCCTCAGAAAGCAATTCATCAGGAGGGACACCCGGATTCCTGGCTCCTGAGCAAGTCTCTCATTTATTTGGCTCGACAGGAGTTAAGACTGATGTGTACGGTCTCGGAGGACTGCTTTACTTCCTGCTGACTGGCAATCCTCCCACAACAGGTCATTCATTCGAAGAAGTCATCTCGAATGTCATTTCATCTCAACCAATTATTGTGCCTCCTCAGGACACGAACATCGAAAAACAGAGACTCCAGGAGTTGGCTTTATGGTGCCTGAAAAAAGATCCCGGTCAGCGACCAGATTCCATTGAAAAAGTAAGCGAAAAACTGCTGAGTATACAATCGGATGACAGGCGATAAGCGAGGCGACTGCCACCCAGTCGTCAGTAATCGGCCCTACATTTTGGTCATACTTACGAGGGCAGCAGGCCGGATTGTTTCAGGAGGACGGTGGGGTCTGGTTCGCGGCCGCGGAATTGTTTGAAGAGATCCATCGGGTGGACGCTGCCTCCCATTGCCAGGATGGTGTCGCGGAAGCGTCGGCCGACTTCGCGGATGGCCTGATCGTTTTCCAGTCCGGCTTCGAGGAAGGCGCCGAACGCATCGGCGGAGAGGACCTCGGCCCATTTGTAGGAATAATACCCGGCCGCATAGCCGCCTGAGAAAATGTGCTGGAATGAGCAGAGCATGCGGTCATCTTCCAGCATCGGCATGATGGATGTTCTCTGCATGACGTCCCGCTGGACCTCGAAAATTGACTGGCCGGACTGGGGATCGAAATCGGAATGGAGCCGCATGTCGGTCATGCCGAAGGTCAACTGCCGGAGCGTGTTGGAGCCTTCGCGGAAATAGCGGGCAGCAACGAGTTTGTCGAACAGGTCCTGCGGCAAAGGCTCGCCGGTTTCGACGTGAGCGGTGAGGTTGAGAATGGTGGCCCGGTCGTAACACCAGTTTTCCATGAACTGGCTGGGGAGTTCAACCGCATCCCATTCCACGCCGTTGATTCCTGCCACTTCCGGTTCATCCACCGTGGTGAGCATATGCTGGAGTCCGTGGCCGAATTCGTGGAACAGTGTTTCGACTTCACGAAAGGTCATCAACGCGGGTTGAGTTCCCACGGGGGGTGTGCCATTGCAGACCAGGTGAGCAATTGGAATCTGCAGGCCTTCCGGGCAGGGGCGGCGGGTCAGGCAGACATCCATCCACGCTCCCCCCCGTTTGTTTTCCGGGCGGGAGTAGGGATCGTAATAAAACCCGGCCACCTCCTGGCCCGCTTTTTCAATCCGGTAATAACGAACGGAAGAATCCCAGACGCTGGCCGGATTTTCCGATTCCTTGATCGAGACTTCAAACAGCCGACTGATCAGTTCAAACAGTCCGTTGAGAACCTTCTTGTGCTGAAAGTATTCCCGGAGCACTTCCTCGGTCACTTCATAGCGTTGTTCCCGAAGCCGTTCTGCCCAGAAGGCGATATCCCAATGCTTGAGGGGAGCGGTGTGTCCACTCTGGTTGGCCAGTTCCTGCAGTTCGTGCAAATCATGCCGGGCCGGTTCCACAGCGGCAGTCAGCAGGGACTCGAACATTTCATTGACGGCAGAAATGGTGCCCGCCATCTTTTCTGCCAGACTGACCTCCGCATAATTCTGATAGCCGAGCATGCGGGCCTGTGCCTGGCGGAGTTCGAGGATGCGTTGGGCGATTCCCGAGTTATCCAGCTCGCCGGAAGAGGCGCGGGAAATGTAGGCGTGATAAGTCTGCTCTCGCAGTTTTCCGTTGCGGCAATGTTGCCAGAACGGCTGCACGATGGGGATTTCGAGTGTGATTTTCCAGGGCCCGGATTCAGGCGTGGAAGTGGGCTGGTCATCGCTTTTGGATTTGTTGTAAGCCTGGCTGGTAAGCCGACGCAGCGAATTAGGCCAGCCTTCCGCATCGGCGGGATCGGTCACGATCAGTCCGTAAGCCTTGGTGGCATCCAGTACATGATTGGAAAAGGTGTTCGCCAGCTGAGACAGTTCGTGCGTCATCTCATTGAAGCGGGCTTTCTCATCCTCCGGCAAAGCCACACCGGAAAGTTCCGCACTGAGGAGCCGCTGCGTGACAACCCGTTTGCGGGCTGCGGAAAGCTGATCCCAAGTGGCCCCTTCGCGGATTGACTTCATCTCGCGATAGATGTTTTCACTCTGGCTGACCCGGATACTGTACGCAACCACATCCGGGAGGACCGTTTCGTAGGCAGTACGGAGTTCAGGAGAATTCGCTACGGAGTTCAGATGGCCGATCGGCTTCCAGGTCTGCTCGAACATCCGGTCAATCCGGTCGAGCCGATCGAACAGTTCCTCCCAGGTTGGTTGCTGCAGAGCTTCCGCTTCGTCGAACAGGGTGTTGGCCTGCTTGAGCAGAATTTCCACCGCCGGAGCGATCTGTTCAGGACGGATTTCCGCAAACTGGGGACGGCCGGACTCCTGCAGGAGCGGATTGGAACTGGTCTCAGACATACATATCCCTGTTCGTACTGAGTTCGTGCTGAAGTGGAAGTCTCCGGATGTCAGAATGACAGGCATCCTGTCCCCCGGGAGTGTGACGATTAGAAGATTTATGGGCAAGTGTGCGAAAAATACCATTGAACGAAGACATTTGTGGATCAAAATGTTACGATGAGTTGTTGAATGACCGAAATGCTCAATCCCATTTGCACACCAGAGCTCTCCTGCCTCGCCAGTCCCTCCACTCCACAAAGGTCCGTCATGGTCGTCCGAATTGTTTCTCCGCTCCTGGTTCTGTCCTGTCTGACAGCCGTCTGCACTGCTCAACCAACCGAAGGAACAACACCTCCACCAGCAGTTGTTGCCCCGAATGGAGCACCGGGACTCGTGTTGCCGGAGTTTGATGCGGCAGCAGATCCAGCAG
>JAGQQT010000850.1 GCA_020426065.1 Planctomycetaceae bacterium
CGCCTCATCCTGTTATCTGATCCGCTACGGACACGCCGGAACCACGGCTCTGGCCTCCTGCGAATCTTCCCGGCTTCTCAACCGGGGAGCGGAAGTGGTAGTGCAGACCGGACACGGTACACAGCTGGCCGATGTGATGGAATCGGTTTCCCGTACCGGGATGCCGGAGGACGTGAATCCAGAAACGGTCATCCTGCGGGAAGCCACCGCTGCTGACCTCGACCGGCAGGAGGAATTCGACCGCAGGGCGGAAGATTCTTTTCTGGACTGGCAGACTCGCATTGCTGAATGGAAAGTCGATGTGGAGTTGATGGATCTGGAGTGGACACTCGATGGAGAGCGGCTGCTGATTTACGTTTTGAATGAACGCGGCCCGGAATGCACCAAACTGGCGCTGATGGCAGCGGCCAAAGGGCAGGGGATTGTCGAAGTGGTCCCGCTGTCTGCCACGGGAATCTCAAAACCGCAGTCCGGCGGCTGCGGTTCTGGCGGTTGCCGTCATTAAGTCGAAAACAACAGGAAGAGCACCATGTGGGAACAACTGGAACAGGGACTGAAACAGGGACCGGAACAGGCTCTCGATCAGCTGATAACCTATCTCGAACAGTCGGGAGATCCGCATCAGTTATTCGATGCCCGGCTGATGAAATGGAAATTTTCTCAGCAACTGCCCCTGCTGAACCCGACCTCGCTGGCCAACGTCCCGGGCGAACTGAAAAGTGAGTTCGAGCAGATTTATGTCGCAGCGGGACTCGAAACCGGACAGCTGTTGCTCAAGCGAGGACAGTTTGCCGATGCCTGGATGTATTTCCGCGCCATTGGCGAGCGGGCTCCCATGGTGGAAGCACTGGAAACGTACCGGGCTCCCGCCGAAATCGATGAAAGCTTTGAGGAAGTGCTGCAACTGGCACTCTACCAGGGGATTCATCCATCCAAGGGGGTTGCGTTAATGCTGGCCTCGCATGGGATGTGCAACACAGTCACCGCAGTGGACCAGGTCTTCCTGGAGATGAAGCCGGAGGATCGCAGCAAAACAGCAGAAATCCTCGTGAAGCAGTTATATGAGGATCTGCAGCAGAATGTCCGGTATGAAGTCGAACAGCGGATACCTATGCTCCAACCAGACCTCAGCCTCTCAGAGCTGCTGGCCGGACGAAGCTGGCTCTTTGAAAATGATAATTATCATACCGATGTCTCCCATCTGAATGCGGTGGTCCGGTTTGCCCGGGCACTTGCGGACGATCAGGACGAGGCACTCGGCAAAGCCATCCAGCTTTGTGAATATGGCGCCCGTCTCTCCCCGCATCTGCAGTATCCGGGAGAACCTCCGTTTGATGATTATTACAATGCCCACCTGCACTATTTCCGGATCATCGCAGACCGGGAGCGGGAAGCCTCTCTGCAGTTTTTCCGGGACCGGATGGCGGAAGCCACTGAACCCCAGGACCGGGAGCTGATCTCCTATGTGCTGGTCGATCTGCTGATGCGGCTCAAACGGTATGAAGAAGCTGTAGCAGTGGCAGAAGAGCACTTAAAAAATGTTCACGAACAGTCCGGCTTCTCGTTTGTCACCCTGTGTGAAGATACCGGGGATATGAGTGCCCTCAAACGCCATGCCGAAGCAAAACAGGACCCCGTTTTGTACATTGCCGCCGCTCTGACAAAGCCGGAATCCACCTGAAATTCATGGTTTTCATGAATCCTG
>JAGQQT010000851.1 GCA_020426065.1 Planctomycetaceae bacterium
AACGGCGGCCCTCAGATGAGGAAAAGGACCCTGCAGCACAGGGCAAAAGGTCCGTAAAGGAAGAGGTTTCACCAATTTGAGAATTCAGGAAGAAATTCGACGCATGGTATTGAAACCTACTCCGACTATATGGCGGTTTCAGGGGAGACAGGTGTTTTGAATCCGTTCCCAGACGGGAATGAAACAAAGCCTATCAGGGAACAGCCTGTCGACATTACGTCCACTGGAGTTGAGATAATATGAAAAAGTTCGTTCAGATTCTGTTTTTTGCATCGGCGATTCTGTTCGGCACGGGCCATCTGTATCAAATGGTTTACAGCAGTGCTTACGCCCAGGGATTTACTGACGGAATCAATAAGGTTCGATAAAATCTGCTGTGAAAAGAGTATCGAACTGGAGAACAGCATGATTACACCAATTCTCCCCAGGTGCATTGACTGTCAGAAAGAAATGGAGCCGGGCTTTATTCCGGATTTGCAAACGACCAGACATGTTCCCAACATCTGGCACCCTGCTCCCTGCGAGAAGTCTGGTGCTTCTCTGACTGGCCTGCTGTTTGGACTGGCCAGCGAACATCTCAGGGTCGACCGTGAGAAGGGGGTCGCGATAGTAGCCTTTCGATGTCCCGATTGTGGTACGATCAAACTGGTTGCACCTGCTCCTGGAAACTAGAGTTTCCCTACAGTCACTCAGGTTCACCGGTAACCGTCAGGGAGCCGCTTTCGAAATCCCAGCGGTATTCCTGCTTTTCCAGATCCGGAGTGAACTGCATGAGCGTTCCGGTAATCTGGTCGGGAAGGGACAGGATCTGCTGGCCAGTTCGTTTGTCGATCAGCAGCATCTGGGATTTGGTGAGGAAGGACTGTTCGCCATTTTCATCGGGACGGGTTGTCCGCTGTTTGGCTCCATACATCAGGAACGGCAGCGATGACATCTGGCCGGGGATCCAGCGGAGAGCCTCCACTTCCGTTGACCAGGCGACTTTGCGAGTCGCTTTGCTGATGGCCAGAATCGGGCCATTGATATCTTCTCCTGCTTCGAGTCCGAGGTTCTGCGGGATCGACTGGGCCGGTTTCTGTGTGATATGGACATACCAGTGAATCGGATCCTGTTCGATATACAGATCCCGGGCCGTGGTCCGGGGAGCGGAGACTTCGAACAGTACGGGTGTGGTCTGAGTAGGATCGATAAAGAGGATCTGGTTCTTTCCGGCATCGAACAGCGCCAGATGCCGGTCATCAATGGCGGTCATTGTCACCGAGCCGGTCACCTCAATCGACCAGAGGATTTCGTGATTCGAAAGATTGTATCCAACAAGCCGACCGGAAACCTGGTCGATGCGATCCCAAAGAACTGCGATTGAGCCAAACAGCCCGCGGATTTCGTCATGTCGGGGGAGAGACTGAGATTTCAGAAACAGCCCGTCCGACCCCCGCAGGATGTCATACCGCTGGTCACGGGAATCGAGCAGATACACAAATGAGCCGTCGTAGCAGATCAGGTGGTCATCGGACTCGGGCCGTTCTACCTGCCAGAGGGGGGTGATCCCGGCTACTCCATCAATCAGCATGACCAGGTGATGATCCCGCAGCGGAATCATGCCGTTGACGATTCGCCCCATCACTCCGGCTTCTTCCTGCCAGCCAATTTGCAGCATGGAAACTCCGGCCACATTATGTGTGGGAGTTGTAAAAAAACCTTTCG
>JAGQQT010000852.1 GCA_020426065.1 Planctomycetaceae bacterium
CCCGCGGCTTTGAAGAATATTACGGTTTCACTTCCGGACACTGGGGACACTATTTCAATGCACTCATGGAGCACAACCGGGAACTGACAACGGGTGAAGGTTACATCACAGACGATTTGACCAGCCACGCGATCGATTTCATCAAGGGGCATCGAGGTGAGCCCTTCTTCTGCTACGTCCCTTACAACACGCCGCATTCGCCCATGCAGGTGCCGGATAAGTGGTATGAGAAATTCAAGGATGCCGAACTGAAAATGCACAATCGCGATCCTGAAAAGGAAGATCGCCCACACCTGCTGGCCGCTCTGGCCATGTGCGAGAATATCGACTGGAACGTCGGCCGTGTTCTCAAAACCCTCAAGGATCTGCAGCTTGAGGACAATACCATTGTGGTCTACTTCAGCGACAATGGCCCCAATGGCTGGCGCTGGAATGGAGATATGAAGGGCCGCAAGGGAGCCACCGACGAAGGAGGAGTCCGTTCTCCGCTGTTTGTCCGCTGGCCCGGCGTAATTCCTGCGGGAACCACGGTCAAGCCGATAGCCGGAGCCATTGATCTGCTGCCTACACTGGCCGACCTGGCTGGCATCCCTTTAATCAGTAAAAAGCCACTGGACGGTATCAGCCTGAAACCTGTTCTGACTGGCCAGACTAACCAGCTCGAAGATCGTCTGCTCATGAATCACTTTGGTTTCCACCGGCAGGGACCGATGCGGGGACAACCTCGGATCAGCATCCGCTCCCAGGAATACCGGCTCGATGAAGTCAATGGTCTCTATCACATTCCTTCTGATCCGGGTCAGCGGCAGAACATCGCCAAACAGCACCCCGAACTGGTTGAAAGCATGGTGGCCGCCCGAAACAAATACATTTCGGAGATAGCGGAAGAACTCAAGGAAGATGAACGACCTTTCCCGATTGGCTACGCCACGATCACCAACCTTCCCGCTCGCGATGGCCGTCCCCATGGCGGAGTCCAGCGGAGTGGACGGGCTCCCAACTGTTCCTTCTTCCAGAACTGGACCGGAGCAGCAGATGACAGCATCACCTGGGATGTGGAAGTGGGAACCGCAGGCGAATATGAAGTGGTCATCCTCTACACCTGCCCGCAAAACGATGTCGGCTCGACTTTTGAAGTTCGACTGAATGATGCTGTGATGCATGGCAAAGTCAGTGAAGCTCACGATCCGCCGCTTTACGGAGCGGAATCAGACCGCACCCCTGATCGTGGTTCAGAATCCTACGTCAAGGACTTCAAGCCGATGAGTGTGGGCACGATCAAACTCGAAAAAGGGACTGGTGTGCTGACCCTCAAAGCCCTGAAAGTCCCGGGCAAAACCGTTATGGACGTTCGCATGGTCCGGCTCTTCAAAAAGTAAGCGTTGCCTGAAACGAAAAACACAGCGAGCGGGGAGCGTCAGCTCCCTGTTTCCTGTTCGTTCATTCCCTCTGTACATTCACCCTTGTTTTTCGCTCCCCACTCCTCAACAACCGCCTGCGAAAAAATCTCCATGAATACCATTCATGACCTTATCCATACCAACTACCTGATGGCAGCGGGGCGGATTGGTCTGTGCTGCCTGCTGCTGCCGCTGTTGTGGGGTCTGGCGGTTCTGTTGTATCTGGACAATCCGGAGAATGTGATTGTCTCAGCAGTTCTGGCATGCCTGGGAATCCCGCTGCTGTGGTACGCGCTCACG
>JAGQQT010000853.1 GCA_020426065.1 Planctomycetaceae bacterium
GGCAGGTTCGGGGCGGGAAAATCATCATGTGAAGTTGTACGGATTGGAACGATTCTACTCAACTTTACGGTCGTAATGATCCGAAATTCAGAATAACCGCCATAGTCGGTACAACCGTTACATCATTTCTGCGCTCTGAAATGGACGTTCAGGGCGCTTCCGAGATTGACCTGAAACACTACTTATTGAAGTCAGATTCGCCTGTCGAACCCGTCTTCACTCATTTCGCAGGATTCAGTCAGCATGATGCTGGAGCCCTCAATGAAACGCTTTCTTGCTTGTGCCACACTGGCTTTCACGCTGTCTGGTTTGACAGGTTTGTCCTGGGGGGACGAACCCGAAACGGCCGGTCGTGTTCGATTGACCGACGAGAGCTCGGCTCCGCCTCCCATTCCGCACGTCATCGGTGAAGATGATGAAGCCGGACGTACGGTGCTGAACGGATCGGGCAGCCCACTGCCAGAAATGGCTCCGGTTTATGCCGAGACCTTCAACGCACCGAACATCGGTTACCAGATGTCAGGAGACATCTTCACGGTCCAGTACCGGATCGATCAGCGTAACGGTGGGTTGTACGGTTACGATGACGGTTACACCAACATCGGGGCCTTCATCCCCCGGGCCATCAGTGACAGCAGCCTGCTGTTCTGGGATGTCCGAGGTATGGCGACCAATAACTCGGATGGTGGTTTTAACGTCGGTTTCGGTCGGCGGCGATACTCACCGTCCGGAGATCGGGTCTATTCCCAGTCCTTATGGCTGGATTATGACGGGGGTCACTGGAATCAGTACCTGCAGGTCGGTGGAAGCTGGTCGATGACCTCTCGCTACTGGCGAACTCGCGTCAACTATAACCAGCTGATCAGCGATCAGGATGATTTCGTCGGAGCCACTGTTTACAATCCGACACCACTGTTTGAAAACAATAACATTGTCATTGGCCGTCAGCGGACCAAGGAAGTGGCCTTTAACCACTTCGATGCCACGGTTGGGGGACCCATTCCCATTCTTGGTCGTTACGGCATGAACTGGGACTTCGGTCTGTATACGGATTTCTCGCGTGCCGGACAGGATGGTATTGGTTTCCTGGCTCATGTTGATGCCAACCTGACTGAAGATATCCTGGCTGACGTCCGCTACACCAACGATGACATCTGGGGTTCAAGTGCCCAGCTGAGTTTCGTGTTCAATCTGCCAGATGGCCGTCCGAGCCGGATGATGCGTCAGCCACGCGTGCATGATTATATGCTGCGTCCAGATGAACGTAACTATCGCGTCAGCACAAAACAGTATCTCTGTGACGATACTCTGCCTCTGCTCTGCACAACAACGAATGCACCACTCACGGTTGCTCACATCGATCCATTCGCTGTGGATAATGTTCTGCCAGACGGTGATGGATCCTTTGAGAATCCATTCAACAGCACAGCAGCCTGGAATGCTCTCACTGGAGCAGAGAAAGCAGCCTTCGACATCGTGCTGGTTCGTCCTGGTACCACTGCTGAAGGAAATATTCATGACAACAACCTGAACTCGGGCATCGTGATTGTGGAAAACCAGCGACTGCTGGCTTCCACCGGTCGCTTTGTTCGGGAAGTCGGTACGAATGGACTGGACCTGATCCGCATTGCACCTCACATGGTGACAGCAGATGTTGCCGGTTACACGACTGGAACCACCTTCGCGATCCCGGGAGCAA
>JAGQQT010000854.1 GCA_020426065.1 Planctomycetaceae bacterium
TTCCAGATTCACGCATCGAGCAGGTCTTGCAAGTTTTGTCTGGATTGAAACCAGTCTATGATGGACATACCGATGATTCCCCAACGTATTCCCTTTGTGTGAAAACTGAAGATCGAGAATTCAAAACTGTTGTCCGCACAGGGTCTTACTGGACTGAAGACGACGAACGAGATGTGGATGCCTTCATGTCTGTCTGGCATCCAATCTACCGTGAAGTTGAGAACCTGCTTGCTCTCCCTCGTCGTCGCTGAGTATCGTCTAGAACACCTCCACTACCTTCATTCCAGATACTAGACCAAGCAACAATACCGGAATTAGCCAGATGTTCATTCTGAGTGTAAGAACAAGCCACTTTCCTGACGGCAGAAAATAATGGCATCATGCTACGAACGAATGACCGTTACAGAATGCAATCAGTTGATTGCCGTATGCGAGGGTCTGAAGATCTCACATGTCTGGAGGAGCATAGACCCTTGTGTGTTTCTTGAGGTCGGCAGTTTGAAGAAAAGCAAAGGTGCCACAAATCCTGCGGGTCGCGTAACAATCATGGTTGAAGCGGATTGGCGTATTGAAAAACCTCGGTCCATTGAAACAGGGAGTGGGTTCTCCTCCGCTCGTATTGATTCAGGTCTTGCGGCGCTTGTCGGAGTCAGGATCAACCGAATTGAGATTCAGGGAAGAGCTCCAGAAATCAACATCAGTCTTGATAATGGAAAGAAGTTTTGTACTTTCACAAACTGGCATAGGCAACCAGCCTGGTCAATAGGCTTTCAAGACCACGGATTATTTCCTCTGGATCCAAACTGGAGCGGGATTGATGTCAACCCCTGGATCCACATTCAATCTGGACGTCCTGTTATTGAATACTGCTACGACGATACTGAAGCGTTCGCTGGTAAAGCCGTCAAGCGGATGGGATTCAAATAAACCTCTGGTATTCTCAAGATCAGTTGAGGAGATATCAGTACATAAAAGGATAACATGAGTGATCGCATTGCTCAGAATGTAGAACGTTTCGGATGGTCCTGTTTGGCGATTCCAGATGGTCAACCGCCTTTTACATACACGGTGGGATTGATGAAGTCCTTTGAGCATCCCGAATTGATCATTATGGGTCGACTGGAGGATGGAGGTCGGATTCTGGCAGCACTGGTGGCGGCGATTCAGGACGGGGCACGGATCGATCAACCTCAGGAATATGAATTGCTGAAAGGGTTTCCCATTGCCACGCGTCCTGTTGATGAGACGCAGCACGAACTCTACCTGGGTTATGCGATGGGATTCCTGCGAGAATGCGGGCGGATTGGTGAGCTGGAAGCCGTTCAGGTCTTTTTTCCAGATGCAGAAGGACGCTATCCATTCCAGCCGGGCTGCTCACTCTCCGTTTACCTGGCCCAGCCCCGACTCGACATTCCACTCACAGAAGAAGAACTCAACGAATGGAAAATCCAGTGGGAGTAATTTCGCGTTGTGGAGAAGTGAAGGTACCATTTTTGCGGATCAGCTTTAAGTTTGTGTGCCACGGCTCTGTGAGCCGTGTAAATGCAAATCAAGGGGAATAGCACGGCTCGCAGAGCCGTGGCACATGCAGTCAATTTCATATCTAACCAGAGTTGAAGATCAGTTAGAATTCCATGCCCTTTCCAGTCGATACAAAGTGGATCACACAAACCGAAGAAAAACTTGGCGTACGCTTT
>JAGQQT010000855.1 GCA_020426065.1 Planctomycetaceae bacterium
CGCTTTGGTGCGAACGGACAAGCTTCTTCCGTTTCAAAAATGAGGGAGAAACACAACCAATATCCGACAGGCGGGGAAGTTGTCGTTGCTTATAACCCGGACAACCCTGCCGACGCCGTGCTGGAACCGGGAGCGGCAAGCTACGGGCATTTATTTCTCGTCCTGGGTATTGGGTTCGGGATTGTGGGGCCGTTAATTCTCCGAATTAAGTATTGGTTATGGATGAAATCATAGACCATCCATGTATAGAATCAGCACGCGATTAATGAAAACATGGTATCCGTAACTCACAGCACGTCGTCAGACAGCCGCTTTCAGAGTTCTCAAGGTTTTAACGTCACGCCGGCACCGGTCACGGCGACCCAGGAATCGGCCTTGGTCGGTTCGGTTGCCATGACCCAGATTTGTGCTTCCCCTTTTTGCAGCATCCAGGTACGAAACACCGGCGCTTCCGCGGGGGTCTTACCACTCCAGCCTGCTGCAGTGAGTGCCTCGACCACTGCTGTCGCGACTGCATTCGCAGTGCCTCGCTTGACCTGCATTTTCACAGTATAAGGCTGATCCTGCTGCACTGCGAGACTGTCTGCCGTAACGAGTTTAATTTCCGGTTTCTCTCCTTTGCGATAGGTCGCTTTTCTACCGGCTTCCATGTAGGCACGCAGTTCTTCTTCGGCGACTTCCGCTGCCGTCTGATAATCAATCCGCACGCGTGTGCGGCCTTCAAAATCGCTGGTAGTGACGGTGATCATTTCCTGGTCCGGTTTGCGGAAGATCGTGAGTTTCTTCCATTCGATGGCAACCGGTTCATCGGTCGTGGCTTTCCAGCCTGCGGAAGCCAGCTCTTTACGATAAAAATCGGTCACCTCCCTGGGACTGGCATTCGTGTCGAATGAGATCTCGGTCGTCATGTCGGTGTAGCGGAAGTCGATGGCCTCCGGGAATGCGGGTAGATCGAGTGACAGCAGATTGCTCGTGTAGGTGATGGCCGTTTTGCCTCCCTGACCTGGCGCGCTCATGACGTTGGCCAGAACCAGGACCGCGTTCTGCCGATAATAAGCCGTGGTGCCTGCGCTGCCGTAGGGCGTCCAGCCTGCTTTCAGCATCAGATCCCGACACTGTTCCGTCGTCTTCTCCACGGGAGCTTCGGTTGTGTACATGACAGTTGCTGGAAAAGCATAGAGTTGTTTTGCTCCCGCAGGGACCGGCAGAGAGGTCAGAGCCACATTGCCGTAACGGGCAAAGGTGACACTGACCGGCATGTTGGGAGCAGGTTGCATGACCGACAGATTCAGATGAAAATCGCCGTTTGTGAAATCGGCACCGGTGTATGGTCCTTCGCGTCGGGTGCCGGCCACTTCCTTCCAGCCCCGCTTCGTCAGTTCCTGCACGTTGAAATCGAGGATGTCTTTGAGGGGGCCATCGACCGAGTAACTGAGTGCCGCCATTCGACGCGGGCTTTGCATTTTCGTGCCGGCAGGTAAAGGGAAGGTTTCCAGGTCGAGCACTTTTTCTGCTTCTGCAACCGTAGCCGGAGTGACTGGTTTGACGGGGGCTTTGACTTCTGTATTTGCAGCGGCTTGATCTGCTGGTTGCGCAGCCGCCGGTTCAGTCGTTGAGGCAGCCGCTGTTTCTGCTTCCTTGTCAGAATTATTTTGAGTTTCCGCTTGAGGAGGTGCTTTCGCGGGAGACGCGTTCG
>JAGQQT010000856.1 GCA_020426065.1 Planctomycetaceae bacterium
CTTCAGTTCAAACTGCTGGTCATCAAAATCGATTTCAGAGCGTCGGAACAGTTCGCTTTCCCCTGTGATCATGTTGTAGCGGTAGATGCTGGGTGGTGTGACGAAACTGGCAAAGGAATAAAATGTTTCAATGTCTGTCCGATCTCCACCAAATCCGCTCGCGGTGCCGATTCCCGGAAACTTCACTTCTCGAATCGGTTTACCATCCAGACTCAGCATCCGGACTTCTGTCTTCACATCTTTCAGAGACATCACCACAAACTGGTTGGCGACTATGCCGACTGATTCAATCGGCTCTTTTCCTTCCGGAATCAGTTCTTCGAAATGTTCCGGTTGAGGCCGATCCAGATGAATGGCAATGACGCGCTTGTTGGGAGCGTTCAGATCCGTCTTGAAATAAAACTTTTTCCCGTCATTTCCCAGGAACGTATATTCATTTTCAAAGTGATCAACCAGGGCTACGGGAATCCCATAAGGCTCCGTCAGATCCTTTACAAAGACCCGATACTTGTCTGCAGTCCCCTTCCAGACCGTAATCACGAGATAACGCCCATCATCTGTGACCGCAGGACCAAAGCCCCACTCTGGCTCATCTGGACGTTCATAAACCAGCACATCTGCTGATTGCGGTGTGCCGACCCGGTGATAATACAGCTTGTGATTCAGATTCAGACTCTGAAACTCTTCCCCTTCTTTCGGCTCAGAAAATCGCCCGTAGAAGAATCCTTTACTGTCCGGAGTCCATTCAGCTGATGTGAACTTGAGCCATTCGAGTTTTTCGGGCAGCAGTTCTTTGGTGGCGATATCCATGATTCGCCAGATCCGCCAGTCCGATCCCGCTTCCTGAATCCCATACGCCAGGTATTTCCCATCATCGCTGAACGCCATCCCGGAGAGCGCGACGGTTCCATCTTCAGACCAGCTATTTGGATCGATCAGCACTTCCGGCTCGCTGTCGAGTTGATCCATCATGTAGAGCACGGACTGATTCTGCAGTCCATCATTCTTTTCGAAGTAATAGCGGCCACCTTTTTTGAATGGAGCAGAGTACTTGGCGTAATCCCAGAGCTTTGTCATTTCCTGCTTGATCCGCTCACGTGCCGGGATTTTTTCCAGGTACGAGAACGTCACCTTGTTTTCCGCTTCCACCCACTCTTCGACACGTTTCGACTCCCGGACATCCTCTTCCAGCCAGCGGTAAGGGTCTTGTACCGTGGTTCCGTGATAGTCATCCGACTGATCAACGGTCGTCGTTTCGGGATACTGAAATTTCTCCGCGAAGGATTCAGGAATCATGGCATTCAGGGCGAAAAGAGCGATAAGCGGGCAGGACAAAAATTGTGCTGAACGAAAGGTCATGATTCCTCCTGAAAAGGTGAGCGGAAGGGACTCCGCAGCGAAACGCCCACGCATCATAGGATCTGAATGTGGCAATGTCACGCGGCGGCACAGTCTGCCCGCTGCCTCTTGCTCCAGCCATTGTCTGCAAAAACAGGTTGACCAGATTGCCGCACCTCAAAATCCATCACAGAAATCGACGCATCCCAATTTGGTAAAAGGACTTATATCCCATCAAACAACGCATCTTTTCCGCAAATCGTTGCAGACTGAGACACGCGGCAGGCATTTTCAGACAGCAAAATGCAACAGCTTCAGAAAAAGATGATTTTCCGTAATTGGTTGCCAGACAATCTC
>JAGQQT010000857.1 GCA_020426065.1 Planctomycetaceae bacterium
ATCCTAAAACCAACGTGGGCGGGCCGGACGACAAAAACCAGAAGGCCGGTAAACTAGGCTCACTGGATTACCTCCCCGCGATCGAACAGCAGAAGTTGTTCAAGCTGCCGAAAGGCTATCAGATTGAACTGGTGGCCTCGGAAGAGCAGTTCCCCGAACTGGCCAATCCCGTCGCGCTCAACTTCGACAACAAAGGGCGATTGTGGGTTTCCACCATGCCCTCTTATCCGCACTGGAAGCCGAAAACCAAACTGGCAGACAAACTCCTCATTCTGGAAGATCATGATGGAGATGGCAAAACCGATGAGTGCAAAGTCTTCGCCGATGGACTACACCAGCCAACCGGATTCGAACTGGGACATGGTGGGGTGTATGTGGCCATGCAACCCGACATTCTGTTTATGAAAGATACGAATGGCGATGACAAGGCCGACACCTCCGTCCGCCAGCTGATTGGTTTCGACTCAGCAGATACACATCACGGTCTGGCGGCATTTGAATGGGGCCCCGGTGGCAACCTTTACTTCCAGGAAGGAACCTTCAAGTTCTCACAGGTGGAAAGTCCATACGGTCTGACAAGACTCCATGAAGCGGGGATCTGGCGATACAACCCACGCAGCGAGAAATTTGGTGTGCATGTCAACCTGGCCTTTTCAAATCCCTGGGGCCATGTGTTTGATCGCTGGGGTCAGGATTTCATTGCCGATGCCTCTCCGGGTTACAGCTTCTGGGCCGCTCCAATTTCCGGGAAACTCAATTATCCTTTGAAGCACCCGGGCGGTAGCCAGCATCGTCGTCTTGCCAAAGAAACCGGCGGTGAGCCGGATTACCTGTTCCCCACCTTCTACAAAAAGCGGACTCGTCCTTCGGCAGGTTGTGAACTCGTTTCCTCCCGTCATTTCCCGGATGATATCCAGGGCAACTTCCTGCTCTGCAACTGTATCGGAGATCGGGCCATCCTCAATCATTCGATGCGGGAAGAGAATTCGGGCTTTGTCGGCACGGAAGTCGAGCCGCTCGTGTTCTGTGACGATGGAAATTTCCGACCCATCGATCTGCAGTTTGCTCCTGATGGTTCCCTCTATATTGTCGACTGGCATAACGCCCTCATCGGTCACCTGCAGCATAATCTGCGGGAACCAAATCGTGACCATTCACACGGCCGAATCTGGCGGGTGACCTATCCTGAACGACCACTGGTGAAAGTCCCCGTCATTGAAGGCGCCAAAGTGGACCAGCTGCTCAAGTTGCTGCGGGAGCCGGAAGACCGCACCTGTTATCGAGTGCGGCGGGAACTGGCAGCCCGTCCCAGCCAGGAAGTTTTGCCACAGCTCAAAAAATGGGTGGCCAATCTCAATCCTTCCGATCCCCAGTATGAACATCTCCTGCTGGAGGCACTCTGGATGTACCAGACCCACAACACAGTTCAGAAGGAACTGCTGGTGCAACTGCTGCGTACGAAGGATTATCATGCCCGCGCAGCCGCAACTCGCGTCTTGTCCTTCTGGGTTGATCAACTGCCGGATGCCCTGGACCTGCTGACGGTTCAGGTTGCCGATGAGCATCCCCGGGTGCGGCTCGAAGCCGTTCGTGCACTCAGTTTCATGAAGGGTGAGAAAGCCATGGAAGTCGCACTGGAAGTGCTCGCCAACGATATGGATGATTACCTGCAGTACACGCTCGATGAAACCATG
>JAGQQT010000858.1 GCA_020426065.1 Planctomycetaceae bacterium
GTTCACTGCCAACATAATACACTTCATAAACGACATCAGCCCCATGGACGAACAGTTCAAACCACTCATAAAGGGCCATCAGAGTTCCGGCTTCATACGGACCTTCCAGCAGGGATTCTGGTCGGCCCAGGTCGAGCAAATGGACCCGTCCAGTTGTGGGCAGTTCCATCAGGCAGGCAAACTCGGCCAGCACCAGCCGAAACACGCCCCCCTCCGCAATCGTTCCCTGAAAACTCCATTTATCTTCCTGTGAGCCGTACTTGCCATACTCCCGCAACCGTCCCAGCAGTTCTTCCTGTTTGATCCGATTGAATCGATAGTTGGCATAACCCAAACGGGCTTCATAGAGGTCAGCATATTTTTCAGGGATCTCCGGCTTCTTTTCCATATGAGGCAGAGGGATAGGCATTCCTTCCGGGTGACCTTCCTGTTCCTCGACCTTGGCGAATTCCATCAGTTCGGCGGTGGAGTGCAGGCCTTCCAGTCGGGGAAAGATTTCAAAGCGTTCGCCATCCCGACGATAAACCAGGGGAACTTTCCAGCCCTTCGGGTAAATCCCCAGCACATTTTTGAACTGGTTGACACTCCCGATCGCCCGACCTCCAAATGAAATCAGCTCATCTCCCGGTTTCAATCCGTAAAAATCAGCACTGCTGTGGGGACGTACTTCATCCACGATGACGTTCGAGAATTCATCGCTGACAACCGTTGCACCCAGAGTGGCATGATCGACAACACGGCCAGACAGCAGATGATCGCTGAATTTCTTGATCTGGTTAATTGAAATTGCATAGCCGGCTCCAACATTGACCCGTCCCCGTTTTTCAACGGAGATTCGTCCATTGATCCCGATGACTTCACCGGCTTCATTGAATAGAGGTCCTCCGGAATTCCCTGGGTTGATCGACGTGTCGACCTGGATGCAGTCGGTGTATTCGAGATAAGTCCCAGCAGGATACTGATAACGCTGCACTCCGCTCACCATGCCGTACGTCAGAGTCGGGGCAAAATCATCGGCGAGCAGAAAGGGATTGCCCATCGCAAAGGCCCAGTCTCCCACTCGAACCTGATCGCTGTCTCCCAGTGGAGCGTGCGGGAAATCTTCCCGGCCCAGCAACTGGATCATTGCGACATCCCCAGTCGGATCGATCCCAATCAACACCGCATCATAAATGACTCCATCGTTCAGTCCGCACTTCAGAAAGGGACCGGCACCATCTACTACGTGAAAGTTGGTGAGCGCTAAACCGTTAGGCGAAACGATCACCCCCGAACCGCCCCCTTTTCCACTGGGAGGAAAAATGGCAACCACGGCAGGGCTGACTCGGCCAATTGTGGCAATGCGATCAGCCTGCTGTTTCTGCAGGGCTTCCGGCAAATCCGCACGACAGATTTGTGACTGCCAGCCATTCCCGCCAGGAATGCCAGGCATCAGCAGACTGGCTCCCAGCAATGCGAGGATGTTGCACCAACTGAAGAGCGGTCTATTTGATGAGTTTGGCGTCGGCCAGATCGAGATGATCGCCAATGTCGAGTCCTTTTCCAAAGTCTACAGTGATCTGCAGGAATTGTTTGTTCGAAACATCCAGGTCAATGGGGAGCGCTTTGTCTCGTGCGGTCACCGTTCCGGAAAACAGTTCCTGACCATCACCCGTGATTGTGAGGTCCACATTCCCATGCCCCAGCGAAG
>JAGQQT010000859.1 GCA_020426065.1 Planctomycetaceae bacterium
TTTATTATTGCCAGAAATGACATTCCGGGCTTCGGGCGTGCTGCCGCCAACAAGATTATAGCTGGCTCCCGAGGCGATATAGATTCCATTGACATTACTTATCGATCCCGTGCCAGCTGCATTCGTGCCAATGTAATTGCCGAGAACCTGGTTGTAGTCGGTATCATCACCAGTCAAAAACAGGCCATTGTCTCCGTTCCCCGACATAAGGTTTCGAGCTGCTGCACTGGTTCCTCCGATCCGGTTGTGATGTGAAGCGGATGCCAGATGCACTCCATGCAGATCATTCTGGACCGCGGCAGTCCCCGCCACATTGGTCCCAATATGATTTCCTTCAATGACATTGTAACTGGAACCATCAATCAAATTGACACCCATCAAGTCATTGCCAGAAATGATATTCCGGCTTCCGGACGCAGTGCCTCCAATCTGGTTGCTGTGTGAATTACTCAAACTGATCCCATTCTGGGCATTACTCAGAGCTGCATTGCCGGTGCGTGTCGTTCCAATGAAGTTTCCCTGGACTGTATTCCCCGAACCATCAGCAATCAGGACTCCATTACTGTCGTTTCCAGAAATGACATTTCTTGCACGAGGTGAAGTGCCGCCGATCAGATTATTGTTCGTATTCAGTAATGAGACTCCATTGCTGGAATTTCCCAGGTCGGCAGAGCCTAGAATGTCAGTTCCGATGTAATTTCCCAATACTCGAATGTCAGCCCCCTTCTCGATATAGATCCCATTATTATTGCCGGAAATCACATTACGTTGGGTGGAAACCAGTCCCCCAATTGAAGTGTCGGTCGAGTCGAGGAGAAAGATTCCATCTGTTCCATTTCCCAAAGCTGCAGTACCAGAGGCAGCGGTGCCGATCAGATTCCCCTGGATGGTGTTTTGTTTAGAGTTTTCAAGCCTGATTCCTTCCATCGAATTTCCGGAAATCAAATTCCCAGACCCTGCTTCCGCACCTCCGATGATGTTCCCGTCGGACTGGATGTACAGACCACGTTTGTTGCCTAAAGCTGCTGAGCCACTGATGTTGGTCCCAATGTAGTTTCCTTGAATCACGTTTCCAGAAGTATTGACATTCGCAGTAGCAATACCCGAGTTCGTATTGCCGGAAACGATATTACGGGCTCCTGCGGTCGTGCCTCCGATCAGGTTATTACTGGAACCGCCTTTTAAAAGGATCCCCCGATCCGAATTGCCAATTGCTGATGTGCCTGCGGCATTAGTGCCAATGAGATTTCCCTGGGTGACGTTAAAGTTGGCATTGCCGTCAAACACTATTCCATCCTGGCCGTTACCAGAAATCACATTTCCCAGCCCGGTTACAGTACCTCCGATGAGGTTATCTGAGGAGTTATTGACTTGGATTCCATTCCCTGTATTCCCCATGCTCGAGTTACCAGTTGGAGTAACTCCCACGAAGTTTCCCTGGATCACAGCGCGGGTAACTCCGACCCCAGACAGTGAAATGCCATTGTTGGTGTTATTGGAAATCACATTCCGATTTCCAGCCACAGTGGAATCTCCACCAATGATTACATCCTCGGAGATCCCAGTGATATGAATCCCATTTTGGCCGTTCCCGTCAGCAGTTCCCTTACTGTTCAAACCGATCCAGTTACCGCAAATCATCGTGTTACTGCCGTTCTCAACGAGAATCCCGTGATTGCTGAAAC
>JAGQQT010000085.1 GCA_020426065.1 Planctomycetaceae bacterium
CGATGAGAGATGTAAACGATACTGACTCCGGTTTCGCGGAGCTGTTCGATCACCTCCATCAGCCGCTCGGTTTCCCGATGAGACAGGGACGAGGTCGGCTCATCCATGATCAGCACTTTGGCCTGGGTCGAAAGTGCTTTCGCAATCTCGACCAGTTGCTGCTGGCCAATAGGCAGATCTTTGAGTGGAGTAGCCGGATCGACATCCAGACCCACACGCTGCAAAGCCTCTCCGGCGTCCCGATGCATCCGGTCCTGATGAATCCAGCCCCAGGTTTGTGGCTCACGCCCCAGAAAGATATTCGCGGCTACATCCAGGTTATCGGAAAGATTCAGTTCCTGGTGAATCAGGGCAATTCCGTTCGTGAGGGCTTCTTCCACGGACCGGAGCTGGACTGGTTGACCTTCAATCCGAATCTGACCGACATCGGGAGGCTGAACGCCAGCCAGAATCTTCATGAGCGTACTTTTGCCAGCACCGTTTTCTCCGACGACGGCTACAATTTCCGCTGGACCAACGGAAAAATCGACCCCCTGCAGAGCCTGCACTCCCAAGAACTGCTTCTTCACCCCGACTGCAGCCAGCCGAGGGACAGCAGAGGGAGTGTGCTCAGCGGAAGTGGAGTCGATCATTTCGTGAGTTCCTTCAGTTTCGTCCAGAAGGCTTCCACTTCAAGCTCATTGGGATTGGCGGGATCGGGTGTCTTCTTGATGACCCGGGCCGGGAAGAGGATTGTCTTGCTTTCCGGAACATAAACCCCCTCGGTAGCTGCCATCAAGGTTTCGAGTTCCTCACCACGAGCCAGCCCAGCCAGAATCCGAATGGAGTCATATCCATACATGTAAGGATTCTGAACAATCGTGCCGAAGATTTCGCCATCGATGATTCCCTGCAGCGTGCCTCCTTCTTCATCGAAGGCAACGATCTTGATCTGCTCAAGTTTGCCCGCATCTCGAACTGCCTCCAGGCAGAGCGGTGGATTGTAGGCAAACAGACCAACCATGCAGGCCAGGTTGGGATACTTCGAAATGGAGTCAGCGGCATCGGCCTTGGCTTTCGCAAAGTCTGCGCCATCGGTGCGGGTATCGAGAATGGTGTACTTGTCATTCTTCAGCACAGTACCCGGAGGATCGTTGCGAGTCGGATCCGGTTCCCGGCCCAGCACCGCATCAATCACACCCTGCCGACGCTGCTTGGCATTCAGCTGATCCAGATTCCCGACAAACAGCATGATCTCACCGCCGTCGGGCAGAGCCTGCTTGACCAGTTCCCCGCAGGCCAACCCGGCATCGTAGTTATCGATGCCGATGTAGCAGAGCCGGTTGGAATGGGGAGCATCCGAATCGTGTGTGATCAGGTTGGTCTGCTCAGCAGTGGAATTCAGCAGGTCCAGCTGTCCTTCCTGGTCAATCACCGTGATCGCAATGCCATCAATTCCCTTGATGAGCAGATCTTCCACAATCCGTTTCTGACCTGCCGCGTAATCTGTCGGCATGAAGATTTCCACATCCACATCGTGCTCTCGGGCGGAAGCCTCCGCTCCTTTCTGGGCCACATCCCAGAAGGAAGCGATCACGTTGGTGACAAACGCCAGTTTGATTCGCTTTTGGGAAGAATTGCCACCGGCACCTCCGCCTCCTCCTTCCTGAGGATTGCAGCCGGAAATTCCCCAGCAGGCAGCAATCAGCAGACAGCAGGAGAGTGCAGAAAGGCAGGACCAGAGCGAGCGTTTTGATGTCATGGAGAGACTCCCGGGATGATCAGAATCTGACTTGAATGCGTTCACCTTAGCAGAAAAAGCCGGAAAAAACCGGTCTCCAGCTGGTCGGAAGACCTGATTTCGGAGGGACCTGCCAGAATCCCGGTTACCGGGTAGAGAGCAGGAAAAAGTGCCAACTTGTTTCTTGGCCTGTTTTTACGAGATTTGGGGCGATTTCGAGGGGGAAGACTCTGGTGCTGTCAGGATTTTCACTCAGGCGAACCGACCGATTATGCCGATTGTATGAGTTGAGTCTGACCAGACAGTTACCGGGGGGTAATTGCTGATTGTGCTGCAGGGACAGGGCCATCCTCATTCATCAGGGAATGACTGCGCCTTTCCCCAGCCAGGCTGCAGACGCAGAGAGCGTATCGATACAGGGGACGAGTGCATGATTCGGTTTCAGGAAATCCTGCTGTTGTGCGGGATGAGTTTGTGGCTTGGGACTGGAATGGCAGTGACATTGTCGGCTCAGGAAGCCTCCGATCAGGCTCGGAACAGCATCGGTCGACTGCAGACCTGGGACAGCAGCCCGGCTCCCAGTCAGCGCGATGAAGACATCAATCAGCTGTTGCCGAACTTCCGTGTGTTGCGGAACGGAACTTCTGATCGGGAATGGAAAGAATCAGGGCTGCAGCGACTGCAGCAGATCCGGTTGACTTCCTCCGGACGCAAAACGGCTCAAAAAGTCTGTGATGAGATGAGCCTGTACCGCCATCTGCCCGAAGTCCGCTTCGAAATCGATCCGGAAACGTACGACTACTTCATTGGCAATCCGGATCTGGTTGTCAGCATGTGGCAGGCCATGGGGATCTCGGCGATCGGATTGAAGCAGGTTTCCCAGTATCAGTATCAGATGAACAACACCGATGGCACCGACTGCAAGTTCTTCTATCTGAAACGCAGCCAGAATGCGAACGTGGTTTATTGCCAGGGCAAGTTTCAGAGTCCCGTGCTGAAGAATCCGATTGAGGCCGAAGGAGTGGTGTGTGTCTACACCAAATTCGAAAAGCATCCCGATGGGACAACCTTTGCCTTACATTCTGCGGATGCCTTCATTGCCTTCGAAAACGGAGCGATTGAAACGGCAGCCAAGCTGACTTCCCCGATCAGCAATTACATTGCCGATCGGAACTTTCAGGAAATCAGCCTGTTCATGCACTCGATGCATCTCTCGATGGCCCGGCAGCCCAGCTGGGTGCAGGAACTGACCGGACGGATTGAACCTGTGATGCCCGAACGAGCACAGGAATTCGATCAACTCACGCTCGAAGTTTACAAGCGGAATCAGGCCCGCCTGGCCCAGTCGCTGGATGAGCGGGAAGACCCTGTCCTGATCAGGTAATATCCTGTCAGGGCTTAGCTTTGGGGCACCGTTGTCATAAACCGCTCGATTGTCGCTCGTTACAGATTTCTCGATCCCAACATTCAGGATTGACGCTGCACCAGGACCGGGTGGCATTTGCCACGCCATGCTTTACCATGCGGAAGGCTGCTCCATTCGAATTCCGCGGGCAGAGAACGATTTTCCATTCATTCTGCCGGAGTGCGAGCAGTGAAAGACTGGCCGTTACTGATTCTTGCCGCTGTGGCATCATTTGTGATCCCCTTTCAGGCCATCATTAATGGACGGCTGGGACAATCGCTCGATCATCGACTGTATGCGGCCTTCTTCTCATTTGTCGGCGGCACAACCACGCTCATCATTCTGGTCCTCTGCACCACACCGGGCATTCCCCGCTGGCCTGCTCAAACAAGTATTCCCTGGTATTACTTTACCGGTGGACTGCTGGGAGTGGTGTTTGTCACCACCGTGCTGACGGTCACGCCGAAAATCGGAGCGGGAAACGTGGTGGCCGCCACCGTGGTTGGCCAGCTGATCATGGCCATGATCATTGACCACTTCGGCATCATGGGTGTGGAACCATTCCGCATCGGCTGGAGCCGTCTGGCAGGCGCTGCGCTGCTGATTGCCGGAGTCATCCTGATCCACAACAAGTGAGTCGAGCTGAAGTCTGGGCACTTCAAAGATCTTCAACGGGGTTTCAAAACGTGACTGCACGGGAAAATCCATTTGCGACCCGGCACCTGGAAGCAGTTCCGTTTCTGTGGCACGACATCAGCTTTGAGGAGTTATGGCAGCGGGTGGAGTCTGCTGCTGGCCCAGCCGTGATTGTTGCTCCGCACGGTCATGGGAAGACGACCCTCATGGAAGCCCTTGAGAAAGAACTCCGCCAGCGCGAGTATTCCATTGAATGGATTCGGCTGCGGGAAAACCGGCGCCGGATTCCCCGGGCACAAAGCCGCAGCTGGCGCGAGCGTGCCCATGAGAAGGTGATCCTGTTTCTGGATGGAGCGGAACAACTCAACCTGTTCCGCTGGAGACGCTTTCTCTGGCAGAAGCCGCCGGGCTGGAAGCTGCTGGTCACCTCCCATGTTCCGGGTTACGGCAAGACTGTTTACCGGTGCCAGACCAGTGTGGACCTGCTGCGGTCAATTCTGGATCATTTGCCACTCTCAGAACAGCAGAAAGAGAATGCTCCACTGAAGTTGATCTATGAGTCGCATCAGGGAAACCTCAGGGATTGCCTGTTTGAACTGTATGATCTGTATGCGGCGGGAAAAATGCCTGCCCAGGGTGAGGTCGAATAGAACGGAATCTCAGTGGATAGCCTCCAGCAGGGCTCCCGAAATGTGACCTCCGAATCCCAGCGATATTTTCATGCCATACTGGATAGGCAGGGAAACCGCAGTTTCCTGAACGACCCGGATCGGGCATTCTGTGGCCAGCTGCTGGAGATTCTGAACCGGTGGCAACAGTCCCTCCCGCATCGCCAGCAGCAGCCAGGCCAGTTCCAGGCTGCCCGCTGCCCCCAGCAGATGTCCGTGGCTTCCTTTCGAGGCCGTGCAGAGTGGCTGCTGGGAAACCGGTCCGAAGATTTCATTCACGGCCCGTGCTTCACAGGCATCATTCGCCAGCGTCCCGGTGCCATGCAAATGCAGAGCATCCAGTTGCCCAGGATCTAGCCGGGCACGATCCAGCAGTTGACGTATCAAGTGGATCAGCCCCGCTGCGGTGGGATCCAGTTGCGTCATGCCGGAGGGATCATTCAACTGCAGTCCACTGTGCCAGCGGGCATAAGGTTTTCGGGTTCGGCTAGAGGCTTCATTCTCGCGTGCGAGGACAAACATCGCTCCCCCTTCGCCAATGACAAATCCGTCTCGTGTGACATCAAAGGGTCGGCAGGCTGTTTCTTCCGGTGTTTGCCGGGACAGAATGCCCAGTCGCCGATAAGAAGCCGTCACATAGCGATTGCGGGAAGCATCGACACTGCCTGCCAGCACGAAGTCGCAATCCCCCTGTTCAATCAAACGGACGCCACGAATCACCGCATCCAGTCCCGTGGCACATGCGGAGACGGGAGTCAGCAGGGGACCGCGGAAACCAAATTGACGGGCCACTGCTGCGGCCGGTCCGCTGGGCCAGAGGGCAGGGAAGGGAACCGGCTCCTGACCGTCAGTTTTATCAGCCAGCGTGTCATACAGATCGAGCGGGCCTTTGCTGGTTCCAATCACACAACCCCAGCGTTCCGGTTCGGCAATTGTTCCCGCGGGCCAGCCCGCATCCTCCAGGGCTTCGGTGGCCATCCGGAGTGCTGCTCCAATGGAACGGGGTTCGTGCGGAGTACCGGTGTGCTCATCCAGCTGCCAGTTGACTCGCACTCTCTGGGTAGCAGATTGAATCAGATTCTGCCAGTTTGTTTTCCGCGTCGTGCCGAGAGGGGAGCAGATTCCGACCCCGGTGATGACAACGGCTGAACTCATGGGATCCGACAGCTGCAGACAAATGGACTCGAAGTGACGAACGCGATTGAGTGAAATCAGTGCATTGACAGGGGAAAGTCACCACGAGCGACTGATCAAACCTTGAATGGTCAGAACCCGTCTGACGGAGTCGGATCAGCGACGATTAGCCGAACGGCAGACCGCAAAAATCGCGCCTCCTACACCAACCAGTACGATCAGAGTATCGATGATCGGAAATCCGGGAGTCGGGTTAGAGGACTGCGCCAGGAGATTCAGGGAATGCATCAGCAGTGTGGTGGTCATATTTGGTTATCCTGCCCCCAATACCGAAATGAAGTTCTGGCGGCCAGAAGATCATGCCAGTGAGGTATCTGTAAAGACCTGGTCCAACGGGAACCGGCTCTTTTGATAATCTTCCCGTCTCAACCAGACTGTCTGCCAGCTGGGGGACCGGAGCTTCATCACGTTTTGATACTCATTCACCCAGACGCCAAAAAACTGGTAGGTCCGGGATTGAAATTCAATCGTGGAACACCCTGGTTGAGGGCATCCCGTTTCGGTCGAATCATAAGCGAAAACCAGGAGACTGCGAAAATCGCTGCCAAACACTTCCTGCCACTTCAGCAGTGCCTCGATATCTTCCACTGAGGCCCAGTTTTCCCATTTCCGCCCTCGGGCCCGTCTGCGACCTTTGACATCAATCAGCAGGTTGGGACCTGCAGGCGAGTATACGATGAAGTCCATTGATTTCAATGACGCATCTGCCAGTAATGTCCGCCGGGTCTCATCGACTGCTACATAGGGCACTCGCCGCAGACGCAGATAGTGTTCAAACGCGACATCGTAATGATTGGACCGTAACATCCGTACCCCTCCTGCAGAGATGGTACCGGGAGGGAGTCCGACAAGTCAAATCGAAGTCCGTATTGAGGAGCGACTTTGCGGACCAATGCTCAGAACGAATGGACGATCGGCTTTTTGCGGAGGAAAATCGCTCCCAGATCATCCTGGTAATCGAGTGTCCAGCGTTCATCCCGTTTCAGCATTTCGATCAGGCGGGTCCGATACAGGTGATCGATCACAATCGTATTGACGCCGTAACGGTCCAGTTTGTCATCCCAGCCATCCTGTCCGCGGGCAATGATGAAGTAGTCATCCCAGACTTCGGCAGGCAGCAGATGGGCGTGTGAATTGAGGAACAGCCGGCGAGTTTCCGGTCCGGTCCACAGCAGATAATCACCCCATTCATAAGCATTGAAAATGAGCCCCTGCGGCTCGTGGGCATTCAGGTAATTTGCCAGCAGGACGGGCGTTCCGCTGTCCAGGTTAGCCCGGTAGTACCGCAATTGCCGTTCTGGATCGTTCGGTTGTCCATGCAGGAGCGTGGCCATGAAAGGGGTGTAGGCAAAAAAGATCCAGCCCAGTCCCAGAGCAACCACGGTATTGAATCCGGACGTTTGCACGGTGATCTCTTCTGCTTCCTGCTCATCAGGAGCTTCCGTTGTCCGTTCCAGCCAGCGGTTCCAGCGATTGAGGCAGGCGTTCCCATGCAGCACTCCGTACCAGGCCGCAATCGGAGTCCACCAGATGAGCAGCCGGATGGAGGCCATCCCTGCCAGCGCGAATGTAAACAGCAGGAGCGGTTCGCTGGCCGAAATCCGGCGGGGAGAAAATCGATAGAGCAGAATCAGCAGCATGGAGACGATGGCCAGTCCCTGTCCCTGAGTCCGGGACAGTGTGAGCGGACCCCATTCTCCCAAGGCCTGGAGATTCGGATCCCGGGCAATGTCGATTACCGCCGGGATGAGACCTATGCCATACGGATTGAGCAGCGTGGCAATTAGCGAGAGTTCAGTCAGCAGCAGTAACCGGACTGCTGGCCAGCGCCAGCATTTTCCGGTGCGACGATACTGATCAAAGAACGTCCCTACCGTCAGTAACCCGAGCAGAATCAGGCCCATCGGAAAAGAACCATGCAGATTGGCCCACAGGGCAAACAGAGCAGGAACACCCACCCACTGCAACCCGTTCCAGCGACGGGAGAGCAGGATCGACCAGATCAGAACATAACAGGCCAGTCCGGCCAGTTGAGGACGATCAATCGTCAGGGTTTTCCAGCAGGTAAGCCCAAATATGGTGATCCCCAGCAGCGGGATTCCGAAGGAAGAGGAATGCTGACGGAACCGGATCAGCAGTGCGATGACGCAGAGGGTGATCGCAGCGGCGTACAGAAAACGGAGTGCGGAAACTCCCACCTGATCCACCAGCAGATAAGCCAGGCACTGTGTCAGCCAGGCGGTATCAACAACCGGAATTCCTTCAGACAAAGGCAGGAATGGCTCAGTTACGGGAAGGTGGCCGGTTTCCACAATCAGGCGGCCATAGGCCAGATGCCCCCAGACATCGGTATGCCAGGTGCGATGGTAGCTCAGGCAAAGAAAGATCATTCCGACCACAACAGTCCACAGCACACTGCGACGGGAAATCCGGAACCATTCCGGAGTCCGATCGATCAACTGTGATGAACTGGGGCCTTCCGGAACCTCCTGCTCCAACTCCGTTGAGTTCACCACAGGATCCTCTGTGGAGTCAGACGGTTTAGCTTGAGCCTCATTCATAAAACGCGATCCATCACATGGCCACCCCGTTCAGGGATGGCTGCCGGGGGAGAACAGTCCCTTCAAAAATAGAATGATCTGTTGCGGGCGCCAAACGGGATGTGACTGCTCCCGGCCTGTTTGCGGCCGATCAGAACAGTCCTGACGGTTATATCGGCGTTCCACATACTCTCTTAAGGGAGGGACGGTCAGGCGAACGGAAAAACCTGAGCGGCAATGATTGTCAGGACCAGACCAAACAACCCCATCGAAGAGGTCATCGGGGAGACGTATTTAATGGTTTCCCACTCCGTCATGCCGCTCATTTTGCCAATCACCCAGAAGCCCGAGTCGTTCATCCACATGAACATCTTGCTGCCAAAACCGATCGCCAGGGCCAGGTAAACGGGATGAAAGCCCAGATCCATTCCGGTTGCAAAACTTCCCATCACGCCCACTCCGGTAATCATGGAAACCGTAGCGGATCCTTGAGCCAGGCGAACCAGCGCCGTCACCGTGAAGGCAATCAGGAGAATGACAGCTGTCGAGGCCCCTTCCACATCACCAAACAGACTGGCAACGCCGGTCTGCTGCAGGGCTTTTCCGAAAGCTCCCCCGGCAGCGGTAATCAGGATAATGACTCCCCCGCTCGCCAGAGCGGCCTGCATGGAAGTGGCCAGATCATTCAGATCTGATTTCTTCTGCTGCACCAGCATGATGATTCCCAGCGTCGCCGAAATTGCCATGGCGATATTCTTGTTACCGAACAGCACAAAGAACTGGTCCAGAGACGACATCAACGGAGAAACTTCTGCCGCTGGAATTCCTTTCAACAGCGTATCCATGACGGTCCCTCCGGTAATCAGAAAGACCGGCAGCAGGATCGGCAGCAGCGACATGAACACCGAAGGGAGTTCATGATTCTGGCGATTGGCAATCTGGCGCAATTCATCCAGAGACATGTCCGGGCTTTCCCGCAACGGGACATCCACAAAACGGCACAGAATGATCGCATAGAGAAAACCAAAGACGGCACAGGCCAACCCGAGAATTCCTCCTCCCAGGATCATCACTCCCACATCGACCCCCAGTTCTTCAGCCACAAACAACGGACCGGGAGTGGGGGGAACCAGTGAGTGTGCCAGTGTCCCTCCCACAACAATGGAGAGAACATACAGCAGATAATTCTTGCCGGTCCGCAGCCGCATCGCTTTGCCAACAGGAATCATCAGATAGAACACCGTATCGAAGAAGACCGGTGTCGAAAGGGCGAATCCACTCAGAACAAACGAGACGGGAGCATTCTTTTCCCCGACCAGACTGAGCATCCAGCGAACAATCCGCTCCGCCGCTCCGGAATCCAGCAGGCATTTTCCAATGATGGCTGCCAGGGCAATCAGGATCCCAATTCCGGTGCAGGTATTTCCAAATCCGGTGGCGACCAGATTCCCGACTGTCTCTCCGGCAAAACTCTGGGCAGATTTCAAAGCCGCAGAATTGACAACGAGGATGGTTTTGCCGTCCGGAGTGGGAGCGGGGCCTTCCTGTCCGGCCAGCGAGACCACCGCATTCTGGTCTTCATTAAAACTGGTAATTGTTGCCGTCCCGCTCACCACCGCCTGACCATTTTCAGGATCTCGGGACACAATCAGTAACTGCTGGCCGATGGGATTCGTTGCCCCGCTCTTCAGTGCGAGTGTGGCGGTCTCCCCTTCAACGGCTTTTACTCCGATGGCACTTTTTCCCAGTTCATACCACTCAACCGTGGGGCGAGGAGTCAGTAGGGAAACGACGATCGCGGCCAGGACCAGGGCCAGAAAAGCATGCAGTCGCAGCCCCAGAATTCCGCCGACCACAATGACAAGACCCACGCCAATAATCAGTAAGGTGCCGGTTAAAGTGAGCATGGAGATTTCCAGAAGATGTAGACAGATTCAGAAGAAGTGATGAAAATCTGACAAGCAGTTGGAGCAACCAGTCATTATCTGTTTATAACTGATCATCGCGATTCTGACCATCGCCATAACGATTTGCAACCATCAGGTTTGCAACGATTTTCCTGTGAAACGCCATGATCTCCGAAACTTCCCCCGTTCCAACGTGTTTGATTTCCAGGCAGGCAAAGGGTTTCAAACCTGCCGTCTTCAGTTCTTTCCATACTCCACCCTGCTGATTCGGGAGTGATCATGTCAAACTGGTATCCACAATCGGTCCGTTCACTGGGAATTTTACTGGGAGTGTGGGGAACGTTCTGGTTGAGTGGGGCCACAGCTGCTCCTCCTCATTTTGCCGAGGTTGCCAAACAGGTTGATCAGGCGATTGAAGCGGAACTGCAGGCTGCCAGTCTGCCCCCAGCAGGACTGATTCGGGATGAGGATTACCTGCGTCGCGTGACGTTTGACCTGACCGGTCGAATTCCCACTCCGGCCGCCATGACCGAATTCGGACTCAATCCCGATCCGCTCAAACGGAGCCAGAAAGTGGAGGCTCTGCTGGAAGACGAAGATTTTGCCTATAACTGGTCGGCTTACTGGCGGGATGTCATTTTCATGCGGGCCACCGAGCAGCGGGCGCGGGCTTTTCAGGGCGCTTTCCAGATCTGGATGCGGGATCAGCTGGCAGAAAACAGGCCATGGAATGAGATCACCACAGAACTGCTGACCGCAACCGGTGACGTGCGTGAAAACGGAGCCACTGGTCTGATGTTTGCCCATTCGGGAGAAGCCACCGAACTGGCTGCCGAAGCGACCCGGATTTTTCTGGGGATCCAGATCCAGTGTGCCAACTGCCATGATCATCCGACGGACAAATGGAAGCGAAACAGTTTTCATGAGCTGGCCGCGTTTTTCCCCCGTGTCCGGGTGCGTCCGGTGCGGGATGCGATGCCGCGAACCTTTGAAGTGGTCTCGATGAATCAGGGCAACCAGTTTGAACAACGCATGAAAATGCTGCAGGATCCGACCATGCTGTTTCGCACATTCGATCGCAACCGGGATGGCAAACTGACCGAACAGGAAGTCCGACAGACACGGATGGCGCGCGGCTTTGAACAGCTGATCTCGCGTGC
>JAGQQT010000860.1 GCA_020426065.1 Planctomycetaceae bacterium
TGATCTCCAGGTATTCAGGTGAATCAAGGAAGCCGACCTCTCCGAAAGCTTCATCAGCAGGATTGATAAGAAACATCCAGGCCTCTACTGGGTTGGATGCTTCGAATAAGTGGGAACAATATGCTGTTCCGGCAGGAGGAACATAGAATTGAGTCGCACTCTGCGGTATATGAAATGAAATTGACTTATAGGCCTGCTCAAAATCCGCATCCCAGTTGTCGCCTACGTAGTCAGGTGGGATGCGTCCTCTTCCGTAGCTTTCTCGGATTTCTTTCTCCGCTAGGACCGCACTCCTAATGAAGGCTGTTATACTTTTCTTTAGATCTGTGGACGAGCGGTTTGTTTGCTGCCGTGGAGACATTTCTTCGTTCCTCATTAGGATGGTTAATTGCTGAAGCCAAAACTGGCCTCTCCCAACCATTCTTATGAGGAAGTCAAAGTGACATGAGGCGAGATCCGCTATAATTGGGCCCCTCGGGATTACAGCGATTCTCATTTTCTTGTTAGACATTCAGTTTTCGGGACAGGTGAGGCAGGATCGTGTCAGTCAATGATGGCATTGTCGTTATAACGTCTTTTCATTGCAGTGGTTAGGGGATTTCCGCATTAATCGATGTCTATTTGAGGCAGACATCAATCAGATTTTCGGTCGGTTGACTCTTTGAGTGCGGCGAGGAACTTCTGAAGCGTATTAGCAAATGCCTCGCCTTCCTGAAGTAACTTGTTCGTAAGATCGATGAGTTCCGTTTGTTCAGGCTTTTCTTTTATTGTTCGAGTTGGAGTATCCAGCATAGGGAACTTGTACCCTGGGCGGATTCGGTACGCTCGAATCTTTTCGTCGAAGAACCAGGGGACTCCCGCCATCGAGAGGGTTTGCAAGAGACGATGGATGGTCCTGGTTGAACACTCAAGCTCTTCTGCCAGTGCGGCGGCATCCCAGCGTCCTCGACCGGAAATCAGGTGGAGCAGTTGCATCAGCCGTGCGAGTCGATCGCATTGACGGACTCTCCGATCGGCGTCGCTTCTTTCATTTGGTGGGTTTTTCTTGGCCATTGCACCATTGGAACAAGGTTGACTGACAGCGGTGGGGCATAGGCATCGCTGCCCATTTTTTCAAAACCCAACGGTTGGACGCTTGATAGGCTGACCCACTATTGGCAATGTGAGTAGGCACACTCCGTAAATAACAACCATCATGACCAATTCACTCTGCCCACAGGAGCTCTCGATGTCTCGATTGACGCTGATTCACTCGCAACAGGAATTTGTCGCAGCAGTCGCTGGAAAGACGGGTCGGCACGTGCTGGTGAATGCTGTGTTTGATTCTGGGACTCCCGAGGCGATCCGTCTCAATCTGGCATCGCCGAATTGCAGCTACTACAGCTCATCGTTCGGGGCTCAGTCTTTCAGCCTCGATGAGATCCCGTTCCAGGTATTGTCTCCCGCAGTGTTACTTTCGGTGTCGGAGCTGGCTGACTGGGCAGCCAACTTTGCGTTTGTGGCAGAGGTATTCGGGGATGTTCCCTGGGGGCAGATTCCCCAGAATGATTCGAGAAATGATGTGCCGCTCCAAAGGCTCCAATCTGCCATGTACCAGTTGTTGTACACGGACTCGTTGCTCAGAGACCTGCCTGTTGAGACGGGCCTCTATCGTGAATATTTGAAGCACGCACACAGACTTCG
>JAGQQT010000861.1 GCA_020426065.1 Planctomycetaceae bacterium
TAGCTCGCGGAGTGGTGGCAGGTGTTCGTGACTACGGCAACCGGATGGGAATTCCCACGGTCAACGGGGCGGTCTTTTTTGATCCGCGGTATATCGGCAACCCGCTGGTCTACTGTGGGAATGTAGCGCTCATTCCCCGCGGCAAATCTGAAAAGCTGGTCTCGCCTGGAGAGTACGTTGTCACAATTGGCGGGCGGACAGGTCTGGACGGGATTCATGGAGCGACGTTCTCCTCTGCCGTGCTGACCGAAAACAGTGAAGAGACTTCGGGCGGCGCAGTGCAGATCGGGAATGCGATCACCGAGAAAATGGTGGCCGATGCGGTCTTGAAAGCCCGCGATCTGAATCTGTTTTCCGCCATTACCGATTGCGGAGCAGGGGGATTCAGCAGTGCAATCGGCGAGATGGGAGAACAGACCGGAGCGGAAGTCTGGCTGGATCGGGCTCCTCTGAAGTATGCCGGATTGTCCTACATGGAAATCTGGATTTCGGAAGCGCAGGAGCGGATGGTGCTGGCCGTGCCACCGGAAAAATGGGAAGCCTTCAAGCAGGTCTGCGAGAGTGAAGGGGTGGAAGCAACGATTCTGGGAGTCTTTACGGACACCAGAAATCTGGTGCTGATGTTCAAGGATGCCGTTGTGGGAGAACTCACGATGGAATTCCTGCACGATGGCCGTCCACCCATTATCCGGGATGCGGTTTACACACCCAAAGTCAGCCAGCCGGCAAACCTGCCCGCCGACAATGACCTGGCGGGAGCCCTCAACCAGATTCTGGCTTCGCCGAACGTCTGCAGCAAAGAGTGGATCATTCGGCAGTACGATCATGAAGTGCAGGCGACATCGGTTGTCAAACCGCTGGTCGGTGTGGGGCATGATGGTCCAGGCGATGCTGCCGTGATTCGTCCGGATCTCCATTCGGATCGAGGACTCGTGATCGCCAACGGAATGAATCCCCGCTTTGCCGATGATGATCCCTGGTGGATGGCAATTTCCGCTGTTGATGAGGCCATTCGGAACTGTGTGGCGGTGGGAGCAGACCCGGACAAAATCGCCGTGCTGGATAACTTCTGCTGGGGAAATACGGATCGTCCCGAAACCCTCGGTGCCCTGGTGCGGTCCGCTCTGGGTTGCCAGGAAGCGGCACTCCAGTTTGGGACACCCTTCATCAGTGGCAAGGATTCGCTGCATAACGAGTTCACCTATCAGAAGGCGGGGCAGACAGAGGTGGTTTCCATTCCGCACTCGCTGCTGATCAGCGCGATTGGACAGATGGATCAGGTAGATCGAGCCGTCACGATGGATCTGAAACAGAGCGGGAACCGGATTGCCATCATCGGTTGCACGCGGGAAGAACTGGCCGGCAGTCACTATCAGCTGGTTCGTGGATTTGAGGGAGGAACCCAGCCGATCGTTGATTTCGAAACCGCCAACAAACAGAACCGGGCATTGTTCGGCTGCATTTCCCGTCGGCAAATTCGTGCCTGCCACGATTTGAGCGAAGGGGGTCTGGCAGTCGCCGCTGCAGAAATGGCCTTCTCCGGAAATCTGGGCCTGGACCTGCAGCTCGATTCCCTGCCGGTTGCCGCAGCAGGTTCGACTGGTCTGCCAACAGTGGCCAAGCTGTTCTCGGAAAGCAACAGCCGTTACCTGATTGAAGTTGAACCAGGTCAGTCTA
>JAGQQT010000862.1 GCA_020426065.1 Planctomycetaceae bacterium
ATAGATCTTGTCCTGCGGCAGCCTCAGTTGCAACAGACAACTGGAGGGACACGGGTCCATTCCGAGGTTTCTCTTTGTGAAAATCTGGTTCGGAAACTCTAATCCACTCTCAGCGTATTCCCCGACGTCGCTTTGGAGCGGGATCCTGACTTTCCTCAACTGGCAGTGGCTTATCACTGGCAGGTTCCGTGGGTGGCTTGGCAGAGAGTCCCCGGAAGTCGGCTCGGGAGGGGCTGTTGATATCCTCGAAACACCATTGACCATTCTCCCGCACCAGCACCACCACAAATGATTCGGTTCCGGAAGCACCAAATTCCACCAGAGCTTCCTCAGCGGACCTGTATTTTGTGGTCAAAGGTTCCAGTGAACTCCAGGCTTTTACGGCTTCACTGCGCCAACCGGACATGATCGACTTGTACCGGGGATGGGTTTCACCCTGAGCAGCGAGTTCCCCAAAGATCCTTTGATTTCCTTTCGTGCTCAGTCGAGCAAGCATCTCAAAATCACCCTTCTGATAAGCCAGCAGGCAGGCTTGAGCCATCTCTGACGGATCATTCCGGTCGACTTTCAACTCGTTCTGATCGACTTTCAGTTCGAATGACGATGACTTTTTTTCTTTATCGAGTGGTGGCATTTCGGGCGGCATATCCGGATCCGCCACAGGTGCTTCCGGAGACGGGGGATCGGGGGGCAACAAGGGTGATTTGGCAGGAGCGCTCCTGGGAGTTCCGGCCTGCGGCTTCAACTTTCCGCCGACATTCCCCACCTGGGCAAAAGCAGCATTGGTTGAGATCAGAATGCCCAGCAGGCATCCCCAGAAGATCGGACTTCGATATGAATCGGACATCATGGTACTCCTGTTGACTCCGAAGTGTTCAGGCGATGTTGGTCAGCATTCAGAATTCCACGCGGTGCAGAAAATCCTGAAAGGGTTTCTGTTTCGATCGCAATCCGAATCTGACTGGGGACAACCTGTTGACCGATTTCGGAACCGGTCAGCATTCCAGTTCCACCAGAGGCGGTTCGGAAGCGGGCGGAGTGGTCTGCTTTGCCAGGACGGCGGGAGCCGAATTCGACTGATGATCCTTGCCTCGATACACCCCAAAGTCATTGAACCAGAATCGTTTGGCAATCCGATACGCCCAGCTCTTCTCCGGGATTTCGTTGCCAGGATTGAACTGTGAGGTGCGAACCGTCATGGCCCCCAGTTCACTCATTGCAGTTTTGCGGGCGGTCACATCCTTGGCTCCATGTTTTTCGACCAGTTCAGCCAGCAGGTCCGGTCGTTCCAATACGATACAGCCTCGTGTCGTTTCCGAAGCCAGTTTGCGGAAGTCCTGCAGGAAGGCAGAACCGCTGATTTTTTCCTTGATCGTTTTTCCGGGCGTGTGGATCGAATCGGTACTGAACTGAATGATCGGGCAGGGTTCGACATCGCCCCAGGGATTGATGTGGTTGGTGATGCCGGTGGCTGCCGGACAGAGGGCGTCCCCTTCTCCATCGAAATAGGCATCGACAATGATGATCGGTTTTTTCACCCGCATATCCACCACAAACTGCCGTGCCCGCTTCTGCTGTTCGGGAGTGAGGCACAACTCAGGTGAGGCCTGGGGACCCATCGGGCGATAAACGTGGAACCACGTATACATCACGCCCATTTCAATCAGGCGATCC
>JAGQQT010000863.1 GCA_020426065.1 Planctomycetaceae bacterium
GCTGATCTTTTTCTTCCGTGATCGAGTCAAGTTTCTGAGCCCATTCTTCTTTTTCGGAGGTGAACTGATCCCGCTCCGCTGACAGTTCATCAATCTGCCTGAGGAACTCATCCCGCTCGCTGGCAATCGTTTCCAGTTCCCCAAGTCGGGTGGATTGATCGGCTTCGCGGGATGAAATCTCGGCGATCTGAGTGTGCAGGTCTTCCAGTTGTGCATCCCGTTCAGAAACAGACTCACGCAGTTGTTCATTCAGGGAATCCACTTCAACAATCCGGTTTTCCAGATCCTGCTTTTCACTGGCCAGAACATCCTTTTCTGCGGCCAGTGCATCCAGGGAAGTCTGTGCGTCTGCGACCTGCTGTTCCGCTTCACGGGTTGCAGACATCGCTTCTTCCACGCGACGTTTCCACTGGTCGCATTCTTCTGCCAGTTCCCGGGAGATTTCTGAGAAATTCTCGTAACCTGCGTACTCCTCCTGCAGATCGTTCAGCTCGGTGCTGACAATCATCAGGCGTTCGGACATGGCCAGTTTTTCATCCGACCATGACTGGCGGTCCTGAGCGAACTGTTCCGCAGCCAGACGCTCATCGCTCAGTTTTTCTCCCAGTTCTTTCAGTTCCAGATTCAGTTCAGATTCACGGATCGTGAGTTCATTGACACGCGCAGTTTCCTGATCCCAGGCACGCTGCAATTCCTCATAGGAATTGTGGACATCACCCAGTTCCTGGACGAGGGCATCGAACTGGACACGTTGTTCATCCATCTCACGAAGCTGTTGATCGTGAGTTTCATTGACGAGTTTCAGTTCCTGTTGCAGTTCATTCAGCTGAGACTGGGATGCATTCCATTTGCTGGTCATGTCATCCAGTTGAGCGGTGAGTTCTGCAACCTGATCCTGTTCCAGACTTCTCTGCTGAAGCTGTTCTGCCTGAGCCTCGATCTTTCTACGTTCAGCAAAGAACATCCGCTGCTGCTCTTCATGGTCAGCCGTTAAACGACCTCGGCGTCGGGCCAGTTTCTGATGGAGGCGTGAGACCTGGTCCGCTTTACGGCGGAGATGTCTTTCCCGTTCAGCCAGTTGTTCAAATCGTTTCTCGGTCTCCGTGTTTTTCGGTGGTGGAGTAAATGTTGGTTCACTCCGATCCTTGTTACGCAGTTCATCGAGTTCCTGACGGGTTTGAGCCAGGGACTGCTGCAGTTCATTGAGGATTTCTTCCTCTGAAGAATGATGGCGAGGGGTATTCAACTGTGAGGGGACGGGCTGAGACTCATTCTGTTTTGAAACCTGAAACAGAAAGTTGACCGGACCGATGGCCAGACGATCTCCCGGACGGAGTCGGGCCTGACGGATCGGGCCATCATTGACCCATGTTCGAGGATCGAGTGCATGAACGTGCAGGATGCCATGTTCGCAGACAATTCGACAGTGACGTTCCGCCACGCCGGGGATATTCAGCGGAATCTCAAGGTCAGTGCCCGATCCGACAAAATGTTCTCCGGCAAACATTTCGACCGGATCGATTCCACTGTTGCGGGTCGGTTCCAGCCGATAGACGGTCTGATTGCCCGACCGCACAGCGATCGTGGATGTTGTCTGATTCTGCAGAGATGACATGAAACTCTCCATCGTTGGTCTGTTCGCCCGTTTCAACGGACGCCGTTTCGAATCAG
>JAGQQT010000864.1 GCA_020426065.1 Planctomycetaceae bacterium
TCGCTGTCTCCACCTCGGAGCGGGCGGTATTCGATTGAGTAATCCCGGAAGATCCCGTTGTGGGTTGTCTGCCAGAAGTTGACGATCCGAATCGGCTCAAATCGGGAGGGGGAGTTGTCCAGCAGAGCGTTGGTAAGAAAAACGATCTCCAGCACAAACAGGGTCACAAACATCCCCGTTCCGGCCGCCAGTGCCAGACGATCAATGATGCCGTGAACATCTTTGCTGTTAAGTGCCCAGATTCCACCCAGAACCAGTCCAATGGCAAACGCAATTCCGCCGGGGATGGCTGCCCACAGCCAGTTGCCACCCGTGGGCCAGTAAAACTCCACCACGTAAATCACGCCCATCAGCAGTGCAAAGGCCGCCACGATGGCCGAGATAATCGTGATCACCTGATAGGGAGGCATGCCTCGTTTGGGACGCCCATTTTTGAGAGCGAATTCCCGGTCCGGATCCAGTCCCAGTAACCCGTAGATGCGGAGCGAAGCCAGGAATTGATCTCCCGGCATCCCCACCAGTGTGACGTAGTCTCCCGGGGCAAAAGCGAACTCAAACTGATCCTGCAATTCCGGCTGGCCATCCTTGCCCATCTGGATTGAACTGGTTGCATCACCGGGAATCAGAACCAGCTCCAGGATGTTTCCTGATTCGGGATCTTTGTATTCGGCTAAAATCTGGATCGTGAAAACATTGGGGACTTCGGCGTTCGGAACACGCGCAACTTTGAGGATGCGACCGATGACCGGGATTCCCTCCCGGACATATTTGAAGTCACCTTTGTCGATGAGCCGGACCACATAAACCATTGCGCCGATTGCAGCCAGACCCCAGCCGATGTAGTTCAGATAGCCGAGAGGCAACACATAAAACGAGAGTTCCTGAATATAGGACATGTGCGACATGATCAGGCAGTAGGCCGCACTGACAAAAATGGCCAGCAATTCATTGCGGCGTCGAGCCGAATAGGAACCCCGCTTCAGGAACCGGGGAATCGGCCGTCGCGGTTCAGGTTCAAATTCCGGACCGTGAGTAAAATCTTCTGGCGGGGCAAACGGACCTGGAGATTCGAGCTGATCCACCAGAGAGATCGTCACCACGTTTTCTTCATCAGGATTTACTTCTGAGTCTGACATGAGCGCTGCCTCTCCTCACGGAAGCCGAACGGCTGATAGACCCGCATCAAAAATGATTGCGGCATAGATATCAGCCGTGCAGCATACCGAGGAGGAATTGACTCCGGCAATTACGCGAACGTGTTTTCATTCACCCGGCTCTGAAGTGGCGGGGGCAAATTCGATGCGAGTCCGAGTAACCCAGGCATCATCTGCCTGGTTTGTGACGGACTCCAGCGATTGCACGATGGTCAGCAGTTGCGAAAGGCTGGCGGGAATCTCTTCGGTTTCCACAGGATCAACTTTCACAGCGAGCCACTGCGCTGCCGTTGTGAGAAATTTTCCCATGCGGACACAATCGACATACAGATAGGAGTAACAGTTTTCATGGCTCCAGCGCAGTGCGTTGTTGTCTGGAGCAGCCTGCGGTTGCAGGAGTTGTCTCACCTGGTTTTGATCTGAAGAAAGAACGGCATATTGTTCGTTCACAGCGGATACTGGAATGAGAATCAATTCATCCAGAGTTGTTTCCAGGGCTCCCGCATAGTGAA
>JAGQQT010000865.1 GCA_020426065.1 Planctomycetaceae bacterium
GAATGCGTCCCCCTTCCCCGCCCGGCCCCTTTCCCGGGCAGGAAAGGGGCGGTGGAATCCGGATGTTCCAGATCATTCAGGGGGAAAGATTACTTCTCACAGCAGGTGCAGGAAGCACAAGTGCAGGTGTCACCGCACTGTGAATCGCAGTCACAGACCACGCATTCACACTTGGCACCACAACAACACCCGGACTGAGCGGTTCCATTGGTGGCATGAGAAGTTCCCAGTCCCAAAGCAGCCCCAGTGGCGATCACAGCCAGAAATTTCAATCCTGTAGTTAACATGACTTTTCTCCTGATATGCGCAGGACTCTGCGCAGTTATTTTTGATCGGCAAAGCAATACCCATTGCTTTCAGCCAGCAAGCTTTCGTATTGAGCGGAACGAAGCCAATACGGGATAGCAGGAGAGGAGCTGTTAATTCAGCCAGACATCCAGCTGACGATGCAGCCTGTAGCGGGGAGGGGCATGCCTCCTGTCGAAGTCGTAAACTTCAACTCGAGTTTGAGCCGCTTCGTTTCTTGTCAATGAGAACGAAGCTATCACAGAGAGATCAACATTCCACTGCGGCTTGACGAGAGAGCCATCAATGGACTCGGCCAGCAGAAGATCTGGTGCAGAATCGAGACACTCACAACTCGCAGGAACCGGTGATGATTCCGTCTGGGCCTGTTCGCCCGTTTCATGGCAATGTGTGCAACAGGTATCGGAACCAGCAGGCTTTCCAGCAGATTCCTGAGCAAAGGAAAGAGCACTCTTCAGACAGCAACAGGGCATTCCGGCCGCAAAGGTTTGTCCGACCAGACAAGTCCAGGCCAGAAGTGGCAGAAACACACTCCCAAGCCATTCCAAGTATCGCTTCTGAGCTTTCATGTTGTAATTATTCGATGGCCAGTCAGATTCGTCAACAGGAATCTGGGAAACGCGCTTTCCTCAGCCACCAAATTTCTTCATGAGATCATCCAGGCCAGGAAGATTCAGCCCCTGCGTTGCCTGGGACATTTTTTCTGCAGCGGCCTCTTTGGCCTTGGCCAGAGCCGCATTGGTCGCGGAAACCACCAGATCTTCCACCAGTTCCTTGTCACCACTGGAAAAAAGGGCTCCATCGATGATGCAATTGACGATTTCCTGCTGACCGTTAGCGGTCACTTTTACCATTCCGCCGCCCGATTCACCCTCGACCAGCAGATCTTTCAGTTGCTGCTGCATTTCTCCCATCTGGGACTGAAATTCCTGGGCCTGCTTCATGATGCCAGCCAGATTTGAAAGACCTTTAAACATAACTTCTTCTCTCTTTCTGATGTTCCGTCTTCACATTCAGGATGATTACGGCAGACTCACTCGGGATGCCCCATCCGTTTGCTGGAAACCTCGAAGGTTCCCCGCATCAATCAGTTTCGGCGGACTCGCTCTGACCGGGCAATGCTGGCACCAAAAATCTGCTCTGCTTGCCGAACAAACTCGTTCTTCACCGCTGGTGTCGACTCTTTCACAGGACGCTCTGAATGAGTTGTCACAGCTGGCTGCCCCAGTTCCAGTTTCAACTGAAGTGGCTGTCCACAAATCTCTTCCAGCACCTTTTCAATCTGGCGGATACTTTCCGGTTTCTGGCGAAAATATTCGTGGGAAAACGCAAAGCGGGATTCAAACTCAGCCAGGATT
>JAGQQT010000866.1 GCA_020426065.1 Planctomycetaceae bacterium
AGATCCTCGCTCGATCAGCCGGACTCAACGACTTTCGTCGAACGGCAGAGATGATTTATCAGTTGTGGCTGGCTTCGCCGAGTTATCCGGGAATGGAAAGTGTGCATCTGGGATGGATTGAACTGCTGGAACAGCAGTATCGGAAGCAGCCCAGCCTGGAGTTGCTGGAACAGTATCGAGCGGGCTTGAATGAGCATCGAACCCGTTATGCACAGCAGAAGACTTTTCCTGCAGTTGTGTGGATGTCCGCAGAACTCGCCCGCGCGAGTGGAGATCAGCGTTCAGCGATGCAGCTGTTTTACCAGATTCCGGAAACCAATCCCCAGGCTCTCAATGCTCTGGCTCGCATTGCCTTGTGCTGGGAGGAACTGCTGGAGCGAAACCCACCGCCTGCAGATCTGTCATCGTCCCAGCGGGAAGCGATTCAGTTTGCCAATCAGCAGTTACAGCAGTTCAACAATGAATGGCTGACCTCAGCCGATGCACTGGAACTGTTCACACTATCAACACGTCTGCTGCTCAAATATGAGACGGGGTTGCATCCCTTGTTAAATGAGCAGCTGCGGAAAATTGAGGAAGCAGTTTCCAGGCAGTCTCAATCCCAGCAGGCGGCGGACATGATTGCCCTGACAAATCTCTGGCAGCGGCGGATCCGAACCCTTCAACTTTTTCTGGCGGTGCAGGAAGGACGCAGTGCTGATGTTCTGGCCATGACAAAGTCCTTGCAGGAAGCTCCCCACTCTTACGATGAGTTGCTGGTCCTGCTAGAGTCGCTGCCGGAGAGTCGGGACCCACTGCAAAGGCAGCTTTCAGGACTGGTCAGTCTGCGATTGATTCAACTGTTTCATGCCCAGGAGTCAACCACAGGTCTGCCAAAGGAAGTTCAGGATAATCTGAAGGCCCGGGAAGCGGAAGCAGAGATAGCTCTGGGGCGGATCTCGGCGGGAGTGGAAATCTATCAGAAACTGATTCCCGGTCGGTCCGCATCCGATCGTCTTGTGCAGCGGCTTTCGACCCTGTTGAAAGAATGCGGCAATGCTGAGTGTCACCAGCAGCGGTACCAGCTCTGGACAGGAGTCAGCCAGAAAGCTCAGGCAGGCAGCGAGGACTGGCTGCGTGCCCGCTATGAACTGGCAGATGCCGCCTGGGATGCGGGCAAAACAGAAGAAGCACAAAAAATCCTACAGGTGACACAGCTGCTTTATCCCGATGCAGGAACGCCAGAGCTCAAACTGCTCGGGCAAAAGCTGGAACAGAAACTGGCTGCTGGCAATCGGAAGTGATGCAGATCGGGACGTGTCATCGCACATCAGGTGTGGCCGTGAAAAACTGTGTCTGCTCTGGTATGTTATGAACACTCCCGTCTGGTGGAACAGCTCTCCGGTTCCGCTGACCTTCTTCCTGGTTGTGGATCCCCATGATCGTCCTCGACAAACTGACAAAACGATATCCTACGGGAAAACTTGCCGTGGATCAGCTTTCCTTTCAGGTTGCTCCGGGGGAAGTGTTTGGTCTGCTGGGGCCCAATGGAGCGGGGAAGACTTCCACTCTCCGCATGCTGCTGGGGTTGCTGGATCCGACATCCGGCGAAGCCCGCATCGATTCTCCAGAGGGAACCCTGATTGTCTCTTCGAAGTCCCATTCGGATTCCCTGAAGCAATAT
>JAGQQT010000867.1 GCA_020426065.1 Planctomycetaceae bacterium
AGACAGCTGAGTTCATTCATCTGAGACATGATCTGGCAATCTGTACTTACGAAGCAGCCAAGATTGCTCAGAAATCGAGCTCGGAAACGTCCGATGTCACGGATCGCTTTAATGCTATTGCGACCGCCAAAAGTATTTCGGGTGCTTCGGTTTCGGTTTCACCTTCGCTCAGCAGTTCCACTGCCTCCGGCACAGATATCACTTTGACAGCGACAGTACCAACGGCAGGGAATTACAGCCTTCCGTTTCGAATTTTTGGAGGAGTAACTTTGACTGCCATTGTTGTTGTCGTTCGACAATCGACCTGAGGTAGTTCATTCGACAGGACGTTGACAGCTCGATGTTGTGTATTCATTCGGGCCATTCCCAGTCAGTTCTGTGAGCAACACCATGAAAAACAATAATCCACTTCAAAAACTGACCAACCGGGAACATCCCCGACGCGGGGCAATGGTTGTCCTGCTGGCCGCTATGATGTCGCTGTTCATCATCGGTGTGGTGTTCACAGTAGATGTCGCCTACATGCAACTGGTTCGTACGGAAGTTCGCATCGCTGCAGATGCCTCGGCAAAAGCAGGAGTTGAAAACCTGTTGCGGACCGAAGATGGTAACTCCGCACAGCTCGCTGCCACACGTATCCTGGGACTCAATAAAGTCGCCGGGATTTCACGCACCTACAACAATGGCGATATCGTCCTGGGCAAAGTGAAAGAGAATGGTGCCAACGGCTGGCAATTCCACGCCAACCAGACACCTTACAATGCCATGGAGGTCACGCTCCGACTGGATGATAATGCGAACTCATCAGTGCCGCTGTTTTTTGCCCGTTACTTTGGCCAGAACAACTACACACCAACCCACAAATCGGTTGCGGCCAATCTGGTCCACGAAATCGTGCTCTGTATTGACCGTTCCCACTCCATGTGTTTCGATCTTTCAGGAGATGACTGGGATTACCCTCCGGGGATCCCGAATTATCCTGCCGGGTATATCACTCCTCCTCATGCCACGGGCAGCCGCTGGGCGAAACTGGATGTTGCCATCCAGGCGATTGAGACCAAGAATCAAGCCCGGTCCATTGAACCGGATGTAGGACTGATCACCTGGGGATCCGATCTGACACTCGGTTGGGGCTGGTGGCCATATTCGGGCCGAAAATTCAACGCCGTCTCTATTGATCTGAGTCTGGGGAAAAATATCGACCAGGTAAATTCCAAAATTGCTGACCGTTATGGGGATATCATGATGGGAGGAACCAACATGTATGCCGGGATAGATGCGGCGATTGACATGCTGACCGCCTCCAGCACCAATTCCCTGGCTCAGAAAACCATCATTCTGATGTCGGATGGAGCCTGGAATACCGGTTCCGATCCACTCATTGCCGCTCAGGAGGCTGCAAATGAGAATATCACCATCCATACCGTTTCTTTCCTGTCTGTGGCCAATCAGGGAGTCATGCAATCCATAGCCACACTGACCGGAGGGAAAAGTTACTCCGCGACTGATGCCGCTCAACTCCAGGCCGCTTTCGAAGAGCTGGCCAATGAACTCCCGATCGTTCTGATTGATTGAGGTTGCCATGAAACGAATCCTATCATCCAGACAAACTCAAAAACAGAAGTCGTCACGTTCCGGAGCGGCCCTGGTCGAATTCGCTATG
>JAGQQT010000868.1 GCA_020426065.1 Planctomycetaceae bacterium
ACTCCGATTTCCATCTGGGCCTCGGCATCGTCCTGAACGGCTTCCAGTTTGCCAGCCAGCTTCTGCGGAATTGTAGAGCCACACATTTCGGTAATCCGCTTGATCCGGGAAAATTCGGTAATCGGCATGATGCCCGGGATCAGCGGTACGCCGCAACCGGCAGCTGTGTAGCGGTCGCGGAAGGCAAAAAACAGATCGTTGTCAAAAAAGAGCTGGGTGAACGCCGCATCCGCTCCTGCATCAATTTTTGTTTTGAGATGCTTGAGGTCTTCTGCTGCGGAGGTGGATTCCGGATGTTTTTCCGGATAGGCGGCCACCCCAATCCCGAGATTCGGATGGCGCTGGCGGATGAAGGCCACCAGTTCGCTGGCATAGGACAGTCCGCCGGGAGCGGGTTTGAATTCCGCCTGATTCTGAGGAGCATCTCCCCGCAATGCCATGATATTGCGGATTCCCGCCTCGGTGGCGGATTTGAGCCAGTGATCCAGATCATCCTGCGAGGACCCGACACAGGTAAAATGAGCGGTGGCGGGAATCTGAAACCGGGACTGTACGCGTTGACACAGTTCAATGGTGCGGGAACGGGTGCTCCCCCCCGCTCCATAAGTGCAAGAAATAAACCGTGGTTGATATTGAGCGAGCGTTTCCAGCATTTCGAACAGAAGTTCATCTCCCCGCTCGGTTTTCGGAGGGAAAATCTCAATTGAAATGACAGGGTCTTTGGACTTCAGGAGTTCAGAAAGCGAAATCATAGAGCACTCAGTGCGACGTTCCGACGCATCTTGGACGATGCCAAAGGGTTAATGACAACAGGGATTCTGGGGAATCCCAACCAGTTTCAATCATTCCAAGCTTGTGAGTCTACAGGGTTTGATCTATCGTAACCGGATCTTCCAACCAGACGCACGAGTGTATCAATTCCCGGACGGGAAACGAGACCCGCGTCTGCGGTTTAAGAGGGTTTTTCAGAATTGGTATCGAGGTCTGCTGGCATGTGGACCTGTGCTGGGTTCGGGTAGTCCGAGCCTGCAGCGCTCCTATTCCCAATCATTTTGAGGCAGTACAAACTCATGGCAACGATCGAACTTCTTCCCTACAAAGTCAAGGATCTCAACCGGGCGGAAGCCGGGCGAAAAGATATTTCCCTCGCGGAAACCGAAATGCCCGGTTTGATGGCGTTGCGTGAACAATATGGCAAATCCAAGCCACTGGCTGGTGCCCGCATTGCCGGTTGCCTGCACATGACCACCCAGACAGCCGTTCTGATTGAAACTCTGGTTGCCCTGGGAGCAGAAGTTCGCTGGTCCAGCTGCAACATTTTCTCAACCCAGGATCATGCCGCTGCGGCAATTGCTGCTGCCGGAATTCCAGTGTTCGCCTGGAAGGGGATGAATGAAGAAGAGTTTGACTGGTGTATCGAGCAGACTCTGTTCTGGCCAGATGGCGGCACCCTGAACATGATTCTGGACGACGGGGGCGATCTGACCTCCATGGTCCACAACAAGTATCCGGAAATGCTGGCCAGTATCCGTGGCTTGACCGAAGAAACAACCACGGGTGTTCACCGTTTACATCACATGCATCAGAAAGGTGAACTGGGAATTCCTGCAATCAACGTGAATGATTCGGTCACCAAAAGCAAATTTGACAACCTGTACGGTT
>JAGQQT010000869.1 GCA_020426065.1 Planctomycetaceae bacterium
CGGTATTGACTGCGCTGTACGCCCCCCTGCGGCATTGATGATGATGTGACTGTTGTAGTACGGATATCCAAATCCGCCTGAGACGCCGATGAAACCCTTTGGAACAAAGCCTTGGGGTTGAAGCCGTTGACGATCCTGTTCTGTCAAGCCGTCTAAATTGTCATCAGGATCAAAGCAGACCTGCCATCCGGGTAGCAGCCTGGCAAGTTCCAGGGCATGGTCAAGCAGATCAACCAATATGATGAAATTGAGATCAGAAATGTCATTTTGGTTTTCCAGCCACTGTTGAATGAGAGCAAAGCGCTCGTTTGTCAGTGGCTTTCCTGATCGGAGTGATTTCGCCAACGCAGCGATCTGTTGATTGCGACGGGCGTTCTGAACATATGCAGCGACGGGGTCAATATTCAGCCTGTTATTTTTCAGCCGTCTTGTGACATTTGGAATTATTTCACAGGAAGTTGCAATGAATGCAAATTGAGTCTCGCAGGCCGTACGTCCTAACCGACCAACATCCAGGATTGCATACCCATAGATGGATCGAAGTTTACTCTGTTCGTAGGGTGAGAGTTTCGCTCTCGATCCGAGCAAGCCGATCAGATGGAATTTATTGTTGGGCCAGATCAGTGGATCAATCATTCGTTCGCCAATGGCCTGCTTGGCATCGCTCAAGATCACGACATCAGAATGCGGTAGCTCTGCATATTCCGATCCAGATGGTGTTGTAAACAGGATCTTGGGGGGCCATTGGGGATCGTTGAGATCAACAATTGTCCGATGATCGGCATACCCGACTGAGAGATCGTCAATCTGGTGTTTATTCAGCAGTCGAACAGTATCTACATAACACTCCCGATGTTGATCACCACAACCCAGGACAGCAATATTTCCTGTGAACGCACAGGCGAGTTCGACGATTACCGAAGCCCTGCTGACCCCCTTTGACAGTCGAACTATTCCACGGGGGTTGCATTGCGTAAAACTGATCAGTCGATTCATCGTCACATGTTCATTTAGCTCCAGTGTTCTGATTTGGCTTGTTACTGTTGTCTCCAGTTGCAAACCACTGTTTATTACCTTACGACGCACGATCGGCTCTAATCCGGCATTCGGCTGAGGCGTGCGAATCAAAGATTCTTCACCTTGCTTCATGACCGGACCATAGGGAGCCTGGTAATCGGCGACCACTTTGGGAGCACAGATATCTCCGATTTGAGAAATGGCGTTCTCATCCAGAAAGAGTTTATGCCCATCACGGAACATGTTGATCTTGCCTGAATTTTTGGCTTTTGGCTTTCGACTTTTTTTCACGGTGAATGTCATCCTTCGTTATCGATAGGGTCAAAATTTCAACTGAGTGGGATCACGATTTCGGTCAACGCGTGGAGCGTCAGCTTTTTCTGTTCGTCATCAAAAGTAAGTCCAGCAGGCGGGCCGGCCCGTGGATCTCCAGAGCGGGCTTCATCAGCCCAGATCAGAAACAGCAGCGACGCATCGACAAACAGATCCTGGTCGATGGCGTGGCTGGTTCCCTGGCTCTGCAGCGTGGGCCAGGCGGTAAACGGGTACTTGGTGGCGTCGTACTGGTCGCGGAAGTGCGGAAAGAGAATCTGCTCAGGCATGTAGAATCATGCAGCTCAGAAAGTCCGGGACGGCCGG
>JAGQQT010000086.1 GCA_020426065.1 Planctomycetaceae bacterium
GAAACGCGTTCCTGCGTTCACAGTTGGTCAGGGGCTTCCCTGTTCTGTTGTGTTGACATGTCTTTGAGTTGAACAATCACTCAATCCATAGTCCGGTTCGCTCGGAGCGAGCCCAGAGGAGTAGAATCGAAATGAGAATTCGCTGGCGTGGTCTGGAATTGCCGAGTCGACTGGCTGTAGACAAAACAACTGCGACTTCCACTTACGGAAAATTCACTGCCGAACCATTTGAACGCGGCTTCGGCTCTACCGTGGGGAACAGTCTGCGACGAATCCTGCTTTCCTCTCTGGAGGGAAGTTCGGTTACTCGTGTCAAGATTCAGGGTGTGCAGCACGAATTCACCACCATTCCAGGTGTTGTGGAAGATGTGACTGATATCTGCCTGAATCTGAAGTCACTGATTGTCAAAAGCACGGCAGCCGGACCCAAGACGATTCGCCTGGAAAAGCACACCCGTGGCGTGGTGACTGGTGCTGACATCATCACCGATGATCAGGTTGAGGTTTATAACAAGGATCTGATCATCGCGACCATGACCGATGACGTCCCGCTCTCACTGGAGCTGACTGTCGAAAATGGCCGTGGATACATTCCTGCTACCGAACATTTTGAACGTGATCCGGAAGTCGGAGTGATTCCTCTGGATGCGTTGTACTCACCAGTGGAACGTGTCCGTTTCGCCGTGGAAGAAACCCGCGTGGGTCAGCGAACCAACTACGATAAGCTGATTCTCGAAATCTGGACCAACGGAACTGTCACACCCGAGATGGCTCTGGTTGAATCCTCCAAGATTCTTCGCAAGCACCTCAATCCGTTCATTACCTACCGCGAGCCTGGTCCCGAAGTTTCTCCGGAAGGCGGGCTGCGTGGTATGGCCGAGTCGACGGGACATTCTCCTATCGATCTCGAACTCGAAGAGAAGCTCAACCAGTCTCTGGCTGAACTGAATCTTTCTGTCCGGGCGACCAACTGCCTGGAATCTGAAGGAATCGTGACGGTCCGTGATCTGGTCACCAAATCTGAAGATCAGTTGCTGCAGGTTCGAAACTTCGGTGAGACAACCCTCGTTGAAGTGCGGGAACGTCTCAGCGGAATTGGTCTGCGAATGGGTATGAAACTGCCCAAGCGTCAGATCAGCAGCCAGGACTAACGAGCCCCGTTACCCTGAAACGAAGAACTGAATACGAAATCTGTTCAGGACACTGCCACATTGGGCGGTCCTTTTTTAAGTCAATAACTGTTCAATTGAAGTCCTCCCATGAGACATCGCATTCGTGGTCGCCATCTGGGCCGAACCTCTTCTCACCGTAAAGCCATGTTCCGCAATATGGCGGTCAGCCTGATTCGTTCTGTGCGGGCCGATCCTGAAGAATACGGCTCACCCAAAGTGGCCGGGCGGATTGTGACCACTGTGGCCAAGGCCAAGGAACTTCGCCCGTTTGTGGAGAAGCTGATTACACTGGCCCGGAAATCCGTGCCGCTGCAGGAAGCCGCCGATTCCCTCAAGGTCTCTGCTGAGAAAAACAGCCCTGAGTGGAAGAAATGGCGAGATTCAGCCCAGTGGAACGAGTGGAACCAGAAACAGGCTCCTGTGCTGGCGATGCGTCGCCGGGCATTTGCTGCCCTTCGTGACAACGAAGCGGTCGACATTCTGTTTGCCGATCTGGCTGTGAAATTCCAGGATCGTCAGGGTGGTTATACCCGCGTGATCAAACTGGCCACACCACGACTGGGCGACTCAGGTCAGCAGGCCTTCATTGAGTTTGTGGGTGAAAATGACCGGGTTCCGCAGAAACGCTCAGCTCCGGTTGTTGTGGAGGATGATACGCCTCAGGCAGCCGATGCATCTGAATAATGGCCGTAAAAGAGCGCAGTCATTCGTGATCGACAAAAAAAGGTCGCCCCATCATTTGGGCGACCTTTTTTATTTCACCTTTTTACAATTTGCTTGCGGCTACCTCAGTTGCATGCGAGTATTGTCTTTCCTATGCCCCCTAAACTCGCAGGCTGAGGTGTGATACTCGGGTGAAGCGGAAAAACGATACGACCCGTAAAAGGAGAATTTTTGATCTGAGCGTCAAAATCGGAATATTTTCACAAGACGGACGGTCCAGCTGATCGATACCTAAAGTGAATAGAACTTATCCAGTGCGTGGAATTGAGATCCCTGTTCTGGACAGCACTATTCACCAGATTCAATTCTTCTAGACATTTCAGCAGACCGGACACCGGTTGTCCTCGAATGAGTCGATGGAGTTGTTGTTCTCGATCGATCCAGGGATTTGGAGACGCAAACATGATCAACTGGCGAAACATCCTGAAGCGATCGGCCTTGTCGATCCTGCTGGCAGGTCTAGCTGTTTCGAACAGTGGCTGCACCTTGGTCGGTGGGTTTCTGGGAACAGCGTTCCATCTGGCAGGATTCTGGGAGACGACCCCACTGATTCCTGTCACACCGTACTGGACCCAGAAGATCGAGGACCGCTACTGGGAAGAAGAACGGTACGAAAAAGTGCCGATCCTGGATCCTGTCGAAGGGGAAAATGCTCCTATCTTCTGCCTGGATCATCCCTCGGCTGACGAAGTGATGCGTGCTCTTCCGGATAATACGGAAGGTGGCGTGTGGTTCCTCACGGAAACAGCCCGGAACAACGTCCGCATGACCATTGATCCGATTGTCGATCGACTTGATGACTGCCGCTACTACCCGATGGTTGGACCAGCTCGACTGCATCACTGCCACTACAAATGTACGGTGTTCTTCGATGAGACCATCCGCAGTACCTGGCCGATTCCCTTCTCTCACACCGAAGCGGTGGAAGAAGTGGTCTACATCGACCATGATCACCTGATTCGCTGTGCAGGGCCAGCTTCTGAATAAATGCTCTGAGTGACAACATGAGTTCATCCAGGTGGGATTCCTTACGGGATCCCACCTGTTTTTGTTTTGCCTGCCGCTAACTGACTGTTGAGACAGGAATGTTGTGAAAATCTGCCCAGATTACGGAAACGCTAAGTTCCCCGGAATTCGCCGTCCCAGGTAAAAGTTGGCTCAAAAGCTTTTCTTGTGTTCCAGGCAATCGCTTACAATACCCGGTTAGACAGACCTGTGGTCAACTGGTATTTGGCGAGAAGTTCTGATGATGCAACTTAACAAGCTTCCCCGTTTGATGCGGGCTGGACTGTTCTGGCTGCTGGCAGTCTGTTTCCTGCCTGCTCCGGTCACCTCTCTTCAGGCAGCACCAGCGGACGATGAATACACTCTCGGACTGACGTTGTATGGGCAGCAGCGCTGGGATCTGGCGCGGGAAACATTCGAGTCCTATCTGAAATCGTTCCCGAATCACGAGCAGGTTCCACTGGCCAAGCTTTACCTGGCCCAGAGCCTGATCAATCTGCAGAAGTATCAGGAAGCCCGTACGGTACTCAGGCAGTTTCTGAAAGATCATGCTGAGAACAAAAATGTGCCACAGGCCATGTATCGGGTGGCGGAGAGCAGTTACTTCCTGGACGACTACGAGTCCGCGATCACAGAATTTCAGGCGTTTCTGAAGCGGGCTCCCGAAGATCAGCTGGTGGAATGGGCTTTGCCTTATCTGGCAGACGCCTACCTGCGAGAAGGTAAGGCAGCTGAAGCGGAAAAGCAGTTCCGGGCATCCCTGAAAGCCTATCCCGAGGGACGGTTTCTGGATGACAGCCGTTTTGGCCTGGCACGGTCGCTGGAGCTGCAGAACAAAACAGGGGATGCGAGGCAGCAATACAATCAGATTATTGATGAAGGCAAAAGCAAGCGAATTGAAGAAGCCCTGTTCAACCTCGGCATGCTTGCCTTTCAGGATCGAGATTACACCACGGCATCCCAGACCTTTCTGAAGCTGGTTGAGAAGGCTCCCGAGGGGAAACTGGCACCGCTCGCTCATCTGAATGCCGGGTATGCCTTCTATTCACTTCAGGACTGGAAACAGGCCCAGGAACAATTCACCGAGGCCGAACAAAACGCCAGTTATCGAGAGACCGCCCGGTACTGGGTTGCTCTCACGCTCAAATCATCCGGAGCCGTTGCCGAAGCGGAGCAGGAGCTGCAGGCACTCATCAGAAGGATGCCGGAAGAGGATCTGCTGCCTAAAATCAAATACCAGATCGGTGATTGCCAATATCAACTGGCCAACTACGCCGAAGCACTCAACACCTTCCGGGATTACCTCAAGGATTTTCCTCAGGGGGAATCGCTGGCGGAGGCGTGGCTCTCCTACATCGAATGCTGTCTGCTGACAGATGATTATGCGGAAGGCTGGCGGGTCATTTCGATGCCCAGCACGCCCAAGCTCAATTCAACCCAGGCGCTGCGGGCTGAGTTGCTGGAGTCCCGGTTGCTGATGATGCCCGCTGGAATTCAGAAACCTGTCCCTGCCGAACTGGGCGATGAGACGGAACGACTGGCTAAAGCCTGGACAATTCTGGCAGATCAGATTGCCGCTCATGAAATGGATTATTCGTTGACGCTGCAGCAGGTTCGGTATCAGGCGGCGCGGATCGCCCAGCAGAAAGGGGATCACGCGGCGGCCATCGGTGTTCTGGATCCAGTCACTCGAACACTGCCCAAAGATAACGTCCTGCAGATGCCGGAGTGCTGGGTTCTGCTGGCCAACAGTGAATATGAACTCAAACAATATGATGCGGCTCTCAAGGCACTGGATGCATTTGATCAGATTCAGGAAAAATCTGCCGGTGTGCAGCAGGCTTCCATTATTCGCCTGAATGTTTTCATGGCGCTGGAACGATATGATGATGCGGCCGCATTATTGCCCACTCTCAAGTCGCAACAGATCGACCAGGAATCCATCGCCAAAGCGACATATCAGCTGGCCGAACATTTTTATGGCAACCAGCAATGGGCGACTGCTCAGAATCTGTATCTTGAGCTGATAGGAGAGTCTGTCCCGGTTGTCTGGCGGTCCAAAGCTCTTTCCGGATTGGGCTGGAGCTATTTTGAAGCTGGCGAATTCGACAAAGCTACTGCCCGATTTGAAGAACTGGCCCGAGAGTTTCCGGGAGACCAGCAGGCAGCTGCCGATGCGGGTTACATGTCAGGCATGGCGCTGCTCAAGGGAAACCAGGTGAAACCGGCTGCGGAGACATTTCTCAAGACGGCTCGACGTTTTGCTTCGGATGATCAAACCGAGACCGGGAATGAAATCCATCTGATTGCCTACAAGGCGGCGCGTGAAGCGGCGAGGGCGTTCCGTCAGCTCAATGATATTGCCCAGGCCTCGGAAAGTTACCTGGTTGCCTATCAGGAACTGCGGAAACAGCCTGCTCCCAAGAAGCGGGATCTGGATAAGCTGCTGGATGAATGGGCGTTGCTCCATTATGAGGCTCAGCAGTATGAGAAAGCGGATGAGATTTTTCAGAAGCTGGTGACCGAAACCCCCAATTCAGACCGTGCAGATGATGCGAGTCTTTCCCTGGCGGAAAGTGAATTTATCAGTGGCAAGCTGAAGGAGGCTCGGTCGCGACTGGAAACATTACTGGCATCCAATCAGGCCGATCCGTATGTGACAGAGCGATCGCTTTATCAGCTGGTCATGATTGCAGTGAGTCAGAAAGACACAGCCGCGATCCAGCAGTTTTCCCTGGGGTACCTGAAGGCGGCCGGAGCCGACTCCAGCCTCTCCGAGCGGGGTGAAATTCAGACTCAGCTCGCACAGCTGTATCTGGAGCAGAATCAGCCGGAGAAAGTTCAGGAGCTGCTGGATGATTTGTCAAAGCGTCTGGAAGGCGTGACGGTGGCCGAACGACCGGTTTGGGCTCCCCGCGTGGATCTGATGAAAGGTGAACTGGCCCGTCAGCAGAAAAAATATCAGCTGGCCGTTGAAGCACTGGACAGACTCGTCAAAGATTATCCGGAGAGCCCGGAGCGGGATCAGCTCGAAGTGATTGTTGGTCGAACCCAGATTGCCCAGGCCCGATTTCCGGAAGCCAGGCAGACATTTGAAAATGTGCTGGCCCGGCTGGATGGCAAGAAAACACTGGCCGCTGCTCAGAGTCAGTTTTACCTGGCGGAAGTGGCACTGATTGCCAAGGATTACCCGACGGCCATCCGGGAATACATCCGAACAGCAATCCTGTTCCCCGGATTTCCCGACCTGCAATCGGCCGCGTTGTATCAGGCCGGCCAGTGCGATGAAGTTCTGGGAAATAAGGATCAGGCTTTGCAGAACTATCAGAATCTCACCCGGCTTTATCCTGAGAGTGAATTTGCGGAGAAAGCGCAATCACGCATTGATGCGTTATCCAAGCCACAGGAGTAAGAACCTGGACCCGGAATTGTGGGATTTGTTCCTGTCGTTTATAACATGGACACAGGTGATAAGAAATCATCGGTCTATTATGAGGTGAGTGTGTTGCTGAGGCTTTCCACACGAAATTCACAGGATCAGGACTTTCCTCAAAAGCAAATGTGTCATTTGATATTCCCGAGCTTGGACATGAAGGCAGGAACTATCTGATGGATCAGGCTCGCCTCATTCTATTTTCTTGCATATTGGGACTGACTGCAGGTTGGGGCCTGACAGCTACGGCATTGGCCCAGCCAACTCCAGCTGCGGTCGATACTCCGGCAACTTCTTCGGAAGAGCCAACTCTTTCCGAAAAACGAAGTGTGATCCCAACGACCCCTTCAGAAGTGGTTACCGCTCTGGGCTGGTGGGGATTGCCTTTCGGAATTGCCACTCTGATTTCTCTCTGGTTCAGCACAGAACGGCTGGTCGTTCTGCGTCGGGCTCGAGTGATTCCCAAACCGTTCGTCGAACGATTTCTGCATCACCTGCGGGAAGGAACGATTGATCCGGTTGAGGCTCTGGAATTGTGTGATGAGAATGGCAGTCCGGTTGCTCAGATTTTTGAGCATGGTGTTCGCAAGTGGGGCAAACCGAGTGTGGAAGTGGAGCAGGCCATTATCGATGGCGGAGAACGCCAGATCAGCCAGATGCGCAAAAACCTGCGCGTCATGAATGGTGTGGCCACGGTCAGCCCACTGATTGGTTTGCTGGGCACAGTGTGGGGAATGATAGACGCCTTCAATGGCATCGCCGGCAGCGATGCGATGGGGAGTCCCGAGAAACTGGCCGCCGGGATTGCACTGGCTTTGCTGACAACAGCCGCCGGGCTGTTGGTCGCCATTCCCTCCATGATCATATACATGTATCTGTCTGGACGGGTGGACCGCCTGGTGATGGACATGGATACGCTCGCTCAGGAGGTGGTTTATTCAATCTCCGCGGAAGCGTTGCATGAACGTCCACGTGCTTCCTGAATGAACCAACCAGCGAGATCAGGCAGCTTTGCCCCGTGTGCTGTTCCGCATTTCGTTCACGATCAGTCCTCCACGCAGTGGAGCGAATCGGGCGTCTCGAACTTTGCGGACCTGCGAGATTTCCACTGGCAGATCGGCTTCTTTGATCATCTGGGCCAGCAGCTTTTCCATGCCGGCTGGCTCAGAAACAGATCCTCCCAGCACAAGGGGAATGCGTGCCGGTAAGCGTTTGAGGATTTCCGGACTCATTTCCTGGCGCAGTCGAAACAAGGTGAGAAACAGGATTTCACGCAGCTGATTGCGTAAATCGAGTGTTCGGGCATCGACAATCCGCTCGATTGAAGTCAATGATTCCCGCCACTGGCGGATGGGGCGAATATCCAGGACTTCCCGTCCGTCCTGCAGACGGACATAACTGTTTGACGAGATGGCCAGGTTCCGGTCAATCGAGGCTCCGCCTCGTGGAATGGTAAACCGGAGCAGTTCCCGTGTTTGATACGTGACCGAGACATCAATCTGCCCGATCCCCATCTTAAAGGCAATCCCCGTGTAACCGGAGTTGGCACACTCCGCCAGGATCAGACCCATTCCAGGAGAAATGGCTTCGGGTTCATAGCCTCGCAGGCGGACCAGTTGCAGCAGAAAGGCATCATCAGGCTCGATATCATCTCGAGTTGCATCCGGTTCACCGGCGATCACGACGCAGCACTCTTTGGGTTGACTGGCAGCCGGAAGCAGTCCTTCCACCAGTGCTCCCAGAAACTGCCGGGAAACGGGATCATTTTCCCGCACGCTTCCGGACTCGATCGCTGACTGCAGCGGCAGGGAAAGCAGATCGCACAGGTCAACAGCAGCGGACCCGAACACGATGTAGCCTTCATCGCAGCGGGCCATTTCTTCCTGCGAGCGCTCCAGGACCCGGCCGCGTGCTTTGTCTGGTCCAACTACCAGGTAATCTGTGGAAGCTCTGCGGGCTAACAGTCGCCCACCTTCGCGACGTAATGAGCGGAATTCACCACTTCCAAATTCGATCGCAATTCCCATGGCGACAGTCACTCACTTCCTTGTGTCCTGTCCGAATCTGTCTGTCTCAGCGCAAATTCGGCGTGGTGTCTACATAAGTTGTATGATTGGGTTCGGTACCAAATTCACCCTGCCACTGGACATCGGACTTCCGAAATGCCTTGGCTTTGGGACCTTCGCCAATCTGGGGTTCCTGCGTTTCCGGTGCAGGCCGGCGTGTGCGGATGTGTGGTTTGGGCACTTCATGTGAACCATCAACCCGGAATTCATAATGCAGGTGCGGTTTCCCGAAGAACTGCATTTCGCGTGGCAGAAGGACCCGTTCTTCAATCACCGGCATTCGGTCTTCGGTCAGCAACTCCAGTACATCATTTTCTTCCGTTTTCTCTGTGCTGGAATGAACAGGCTCCCGGACCGGCTTTGCAGTGGTCATCGGACGGCTTTCACTCAACTCCGGTTCATATTCCATCTCTCCCTGTCCGGTCAGGTGAGACCGAATGGAAGCGAGAATCACGGTGAACACACCGATGATTACGATCCCTCCGGCAATCAGTCCGACTAGTGAAGAACCACCAGCCTGTGGCATCTCCAGTGGTTCGGGAATGATTTCGTCTGCTGCTGCCAAGTGAATCGAGGTGCGGTCATCATTGGCTGGAGCGAGATTCTCGGCAATGTAGGACGTTCCCGAGAGGGAGGCTTCAAACGAAGGAGGAACCTGGGAATCAGCGTCATGAATTTCCAGGTGTTCTTCGTGAACCTCAATATCATTCTGCAAAGCCATCAGGAAGTTATTTTCATCGGTCGTGAGTTCGCTGGTTTCCCGCGGCAATGTCAGCAGGCCGACTTGTGGCCTTGTGGGCGCACTCTGCAGCAGGGAGGTGACATTACCTCCTGCAGCCTCCTGTGAATTCGTATCACTGGAATGGGATTCCGCACTCGGCATGATTGACGGCAGTCGCAATCCTTCGGTCTGTTCTGTAGCAGTTGGCTTTTCAGTTTTGGAAAATGGAACGGCCTTCAACTCGGATGAAATATCATCTTCATTGAGCCATTGATGATGCGAAGGAACGCTGGGCCGGAAATCCATTTTCGGTTCGGTTGTCTGCTGTCCGGCTGACTGTGGTTCAACCCGCTGCAATTCATTTGACTGTGGAGGTACGAGCGGAGCGGTTTCAACTCTTTTCGCGGGCTCTGCTTGTACGACCGGAATTGGGCTGGGCAGTTTGGGGAGTTCCGCACTTTGAACCAGCCAGCCGGGGATCTGAAGGACGGTTCCATCCTGCAGGACCTCTGGAGCGGTCCGATCACGCCGTCCGGCCACAAACTTGGTTTTCTCAGCGACTTCCGCTGGCTGCTTCAACCATTGTGTCAACAGATCGTAACTTGTCAGATCAGCGCGCCAGAGAGGCATCACCACAGGGTAATCCTGAATCCCGATCAGTACGATATGGCCAAACTGCGTTTCTCGCGGAGCGGCATTCTGATGCGTGGCACGGATGATTTGAGCAGAGTTGTTTCCGTTCTGATTCAATGAAGCGGGATCAAAGGAAACAACTTTTCCGGCATGAGCTGAAGTCTTCTCTATCAGGACGGCATCACCTGCCTGGAGTTCATAATCGGTTTGTGACTGAACCGGTAACACAATCCCGGCCCGACCAGCCCGCACGATCTGGATTTTCTTGCCAGCGGCCTCGGTCAGGCCTCCTGCTTGCTGGATCAGATTATGCAGAGGGATGGTTGTCTGCTTGAGTTCATAAGTTCCAGGATTCTGTACCGCTCCAATAATGGCAATCATTGGTGGAGCCGGGGAATTGTTCTGGTTGCCGTGGAATTCGATCACCTTGGCAGCGGAAAGCTCACCTGGTCCAGCGACAATCACGCAGGACATCACAACACTCAGGCCGAGTGCCATCATTCCAGATTGTAAGCTGTTCATGTTGCGTTTCATCAAGTTCCCCTGCCAACCTGTCCCATCACCAGATGCGGGAGATCTCTTCCCCCTCTCCGCGCACCATGCTCCCTTGGCGAAAAAGTTCGCTATAATCCAGATAATCGGCACAAATCCGGCATCAACTGAGGCGAATTCCCCGTTGCATCTCAGAAGCGGGCAAACGATACTGATATTCAGTGGGAGCGATTCAAAAGCCAGAACTTCATTTCTGGCAGATCCAGTGTCGGTCGACATGAGCCGGCAAATCAGCTGGCGATGCCGAACGGGGAGTTCTGGGTAAAATTTGCGGCCTGACATTTGAGGAGCGTGGGAATGTGGTTAGGAGGGTATTTCTTCTGGATCATTCTCGCTCCTGTCTTCCTGATAGGCGGGTTGTTTCTGCTGTTTATAGTGTCTTCGATTACCGGTTTTTCTCTGATTGATCTGTTTGCGTCACTCAATAACCAGAGCACAACATTGACCTGCTGGCATTGTGGCAAGGAGACTCCGGCCGACCGCAGGCTGTGCAGACACTGCAAACAGGAGCTGCAGTAATCGGAGAAAGAGGCAGACTCCGGCCAGATTTGAGCCGGAGTTATCAGGTGGAAAACAACCTGGAATCTTTTTTGAAAATTCTTTGAACAGAATCGTTGACTTTCAAACCGCCGCTTCGTATAGTTCCGCTCCGCCAGACACGAAGGCAATCGGCGATGCCGGTTCCCTGCGTGTTTTTTTCTCGCTTAATGCAAAGGCGAGATCATTAGTACAGGCCTCGGGCCTGTGTCTTCAGGTGGCTCAGGCATTCTGTCTGAAACCTCCCCGCCGCTAGTGGTGAGAGGAGTATGATCTTTGGCAATTTGGTTGGTGATTTGAATTCAGCAATAAGTATGTTGA
>JAGQQT010000870.1 GCA_020426065.1 Planctomycetaceae bacterium
GCCTCAGAAAACCTACAAACTGGCATTCACGCAATCCGGCGATGAGATGGGACGACGTTTCGTATTCAACCAGCAGAACAACAATCGGTATCTGTTGGAAGTGTATGATCGCCGGGCAGGGAATGATCAGTTCTTTCGCGTCGATACTGTTTCCACGCAGCGGGAAGGGACTTCCATGGCCCTGATTGATGAAGGATATGGCGAGAAAACCTGCATCATCTCTGGTGGACTGGGAACCATTTCCGTCTCGTACCAGGGAAACACGTATTATGTCTGCTGCACCGGTTGCAAAGCGGCATTTGATGAGGACCCGGAACGCTGGATTGCCAGATTCAAGGAAAACTCGAACTGATGATTCCACTGTGAATCGAATGAAATCAGGTCTTGCAGCCCGCGATTCCCAGTCTATAAAGAAAGAGGAAACACAAAGAGAGTCATCAAAAGAATCTGCAATAAGGAGTGACCGAAATGAGTGAATTCAAGCGATCTGTGTTATCGGAATCAGAAAGCCAGAAAGTTGTAGACGCCCTGCAACGCTGCCTGGTGGATCTGATTGATCTGTCCCTCCTGCTCAAGCAGGCTCACTGGTGTGTTGTCGGAAGCCAGTTCCGGGCAGTTCACCTGCAGCTGGATGAGATCCTGAACGATGTACGGCTCGGTTCGGATGAAATCGCCGAGCGAATTTCCACACTGGGATTACCTCCCGATGGACGTTCCAAAACGATTGCTGAAAAATCGACCCTGCCGGCGATGGATCTGGCATTTACCTCAGCCGGCAATACCGTTTCCCAGGTAGCAGACTGCCTGCATCAGGCCCTGCGAGTTTTAAGAGAGGGTGTGAATGCTCTGGGAGAACTGGATCCCGTCAGCCAGGATCTGCTGATTGGAATCACAGCCGGTCTGGAAAAACACCTGTGGATGGTCCAGTCACAGGAACTGTAGTCATCCCATCACCCAAAAAGAAAACCCCTCAGTGGAAAAACACTGAGGGGTTTTTTGTTTGATCCAGTCCAGAGATTACAGTTTGGCAATCTTGGAAATCAGGTCAGCAGTGCGGCAGGAGTAGCCATACTCGTTGTCGTACCAGCTGAGGACTTTCACCATGTTGCCATTGATCACGCTCGTCCAGCAGGAATCAAAGATGCTGCTGTGCGTGTTACCGATGATGTCGCTGGAGACGATCGGATCGGTGTTGTAAGCCAGAATTCCCTTGAGCGGGCCTTCCGCTGCGGCTTTCATGGCAGAGTTGATTTCTTCTGCGGTCACGTCTTTACCCAGCACGGCAACCAGGTCGGTCACACTTCCGGATGGAACTGGAACTCGCAGGCTGATCCCAGTCAGTTTGCCATTCAATTCTGGCAGCACCAGACCGACAGCTTTGGCTGCACCGGTGGAAGTTGGAATGATATTCAGAGCTGCTGCCCGGGCACGGTACGGATCAGAATGATACTGATCTGACACGCGCTGATCGTTGGTGTAAGCGTGAATGGTTGTCATCAGACCGCTCACGATACCGAACTGTTCCTGCAGAACCTTGGCCATGGGTGCCAGGCAGTTCGTGGTACAGCTGGCATTGGAAATACATTTGTGGTCAGCGGTCAGCTGGTTGTCGTTCACACCCATCACGACGGTCAGATCGACTTTGTCCTTGG
>JAGQQT010000871.1 GCA_020426065.1 Planctomycetaceae bacterium
CCATGCTGACGCGAACCGTGCCTCCCTGCTGAAAGGTCCCCAGCACCTGGTGGGTTTCGGGCGAACAGTGCAGGCCGGCGCGAACTTCGATTTGACCGTATTCATCGAGGATGGCGGCGATCATGCGGGGATCCTGCCCCGGAATCTGAAAGCTGACCACACCAATCCGTTCCTGCAACGGAGCTTTGGGATGGATCACAGCCAGGTTCGGAAGACGCTCCAGTTGTGTCAGCAGTTGCTTGAGGAGTCCTGCTGTCTGCTCCGCTTCCCGGAGGATCAGTTTGTCTTCCTCATTACTGAGTGCCGCACAAAGACTGAGCAAACCGGGGACATTGTGAGTTCCGGACTCAAATCGGTCTGGCATTTCCTCTGGCTGGTATTTCAGTTCACTTTGATGACCGGTCCCGCCAAACAGTCTCGGTTCCAGCCTGGTTTCCCGGCCCGAGCGAAGGTAAAGAAACCCGGTCCCGGTAAGTGCCCGCAGTCCTTTGTGGCAGGGAGCGGCCAGAAAATCACAACCGATTTCCTGCACGTTGACCGGGATGTGCCCCACTGCCTGTGAGGCATCGATCAATGTGGCGATACCCCGTTCACGGGCCGCCCGACAGATGGGTTTGACTGGTTGCAATAGCCCGGTCACATTGGAAGCCTGCACGCAGCAGGCCAGTACGGTTTCCGGTCGGAACGCTGCCCGAAACCGGTCGGGATCGATCTGACCATTCTGTTCCGGGGGGATCACTGTGCAGGAAATCTTCCCCTTTCGCTCCAGTTCCGCCAGGGGACGCAGGACCGAGTTATGTTCGAGAGCGGTCCGGACGACATGTCCTCCCCGAAGCTGCAGGCCGAACAAAACCTGATTCAAAGCTGCGGTGCCGCTGCCGGTAAAAATGATTTCCCGAGAGGATTCCGCTCCGAGGAGCCGGGCCAGCCGGGACCGGCCCTGCGTGATTTCCTGTTCCAGCTGAATGGCCCGACGGTAACCACCTCGGCCAATCGAGATCGCTTCCTCTTTCAGGTACTGCTCCACGCGTGCAATGACGGCGGCAGATTTCGGCGCACTGGTGGCTGCGTGATCGAGATAAACGGGCTGCATGGATTGGAATCAGTTGCCTGGAGAAAAAAACTGGGACCAGTTTGACTCAGGCAATGATATCGTGAATGACATGGCCGTGCACATCGGTCAGACGCATATCGCGACTGCTGTGTCGGAATGTCAGTTTCTCGTGATCAACGCCGAGCAGATGCAGCATCGTGGCGTGCATGTCATGAATCTGCAACTTGTTTTCAATGGCATTATAGCCGTACTCATCCGTTGCTCCGTACGCAATCCCGCCTTTGACACCGCCGCCCGCCATCCAGATCGTAAATCCGGATGGGTTGTGGTCGCGTCCGTCGGTTCCCTGGGCCATCGGCGTCCGGCCAAATTCGCCAGACCAGATGACGAGCGTGTGTTCAAGCAGTCCCCGCTGCTTGAGGTCCTTGAGCAGTCCGGCGATCGGCTGATCCACCGCCCGGGCATTGTTTTCATGCCCTTCCTTGAGATTGACATGTTGATCCCAGCGGTCTCCCTGAACTGCAGGACAGGTCAGTTCAATAAACCTCACGCCCCGTTCCACCAGTCTTCGAGCCACCAGGCATTGATGTCCG
>JAGQQT010000872.1 GCA_020426065.1 Planctomycetaceae bacterium
GTTTTTGGTGACGTTGTTCGCTTCGCTCAATTCTCCAGAGGAGGCCAGAGCCAATTAACAACCGAAGTGGTTTTGACATGGCCTCGCGATTTGCACGGCTCACAGAGCCGTGGCACGGGAGAGTAATCATTGGAGTTGAGCATGTTCCTATGGTTTTCAGGGTTGTTCGTATTCAATATTGGCTAAACGTTCTGGTAGCGGTGTAACTTGTGGTATCGAGATATCACCGAGGCTCGTGATCAAAGGTGCGTTCAAGTCGAGGTCATGAAAAAAGAAGGCAAAACGCCGGTTAACGGTCGGTGATTCGATTTCCCGTTCATCATACGCGGCTTGCCAATTCTCACGTGACTGCCCCGCAACCAGTTGTGTGACATCCGCGAAGTCAAATGAATCAATGTCCCCAGTCAATTCGATTTCGAGCAGGTGGACTGGCATGTCTGCGTTGATTTTGTGAACACCAACAATTATCGCCTGTTTACTCATGGTGAACACTACTCCTTCCTCTTTTTAATTGACGGTTAGCTATTCTTTCTTCCATGCGATCGTTCAGTTAATCGTATGAAATGGCGGACACCATACCGTTACGAGTTTCGGTGCCGAGGCATCGGTTAGCAGTAACTGAACATTGCTCTCAACTGTGATTGTTGCACCGTCATCGTCCATCCGATAATCACATGTCAGATCGTGCTGACGGAGCCAAAGCAGGCATTGTTCCAGCGGCATTTCATGATAAATGCCTTGCCAGTCTAATTCGATAAATCCAGATTCAATTAAGTCACTGTTAATATTCACTGTGTCCGATTGAATCCATTCAACATGTCCGGTTTTGCTGATTCCAAATTCAACGACACCGTACAACCAGTAGCCAGGAAGAATACTCTTTGGATTTGGTCCAACCATTTTCGTGGTACCGAGAATTCGTTTCAAATCTTCGGTCGAACTGCCAATGTAAAGCGGGCCAACAGTACCTGTTCGCAGCCAGGATTCAATTGTCAGAGTGAGTTTTGCGATCGGTTGTTTTCTGCTATTCAAAGATACCGTCCCAATGCTCCTTGAATGATGCCATTCACCATGCTACCTACGTCATCGCCGGTGGAGTAGGGTGGGTGCAGCAACGCGAAACCCACCTTCTCATTCGCCCCGTTACTCATGTTGGTTTCACTTCGTTTCACCTACCCAACCTTTTCAACGAAAATGTGTACCACGGCTCTGTGAGCCTTGATGTGGTATTTGGTGACGTTGTTCGCTTCGCTCAATTCTCCAGTGGTGGTCAGAGCCAGTCAATAACCGAAGCGGTTTTGACATGGCCTCGCGATTTGCACGGCTCGCAGAGCCGTGGCACGGGAGAGTGGTTTTCAGGGTTCAGTCAGGCCCGCACTCAGCTAACTCATGTAGCCCGGAACAGTTCGTTGTAGCGTTTGATGGTTTGCTCGGCGCAGATGGTGGTGCTGGGGATGGGGAAGGCTTCGGCTGAGATGTATCTGTTGTAGCCGATTTCCCTAAGTGCCTGGACGATTGGTGCGAAGTCCATGTGGCCAAACCCGGCGGCCTGGCGGTTGGAGTCGACGAAGTGAATGTGTCCAACGTATTTCCCCGCTGCGCGGAGTGCGTCGGCCAGGTTCTGTTCTTCGATGTTCATGTGGAAC
>JAGQQT010000873.1 GCA_020426065.1 Planctomycetaceae bacterium
CCACAAATCGGCGATATTGCAGCCTGCTGGGGGAACGACTTCCAGAGCCGGTTTATCACGTTCATCACCGGTCGCACCTGTGCTCCACGAGGCCTGAAGCTCGGGCCCTCTCACGTTGCCATAATCGCCCCGTATTACGGCGAGTCCGATCTGTACTGGTATGAGTCCACCACCAGGTGCGATCGAAAGTGCCTGGTCAACCGTGAGTTTGTCTCGGGCGTGCAGATGCATGAGATCCACGAACGGGCTGGCGACTACATCAACAACAACGGTCGAGTGGTCATCTACAGATTGAATAACTTCGAGTCTCAGATTTCTGGGGCCGATCTGGCAACCATCCAGGAAGCCCTGATCGAAGACTACCTGCTCGAAAACATCCGGTACGACATGCGGGGAGCCCTGCTGTCTGGCCTGCGAGTCACAAACCGGGCGTTAAGCCTGCTTGGAGTCCATCGCAAAAATCTGTTCTGCAGCGACATGATCGCCTCTGTTCTGATGCGTGTCGAACTGATTCCGCTGGATGATCCCGATCGATACACGCCAGCTGGCCTGCTGCGTTACTTGATCAACGAAGGCGTTTATCACCGACATCTCGAAATCACTGAGGAGACCACAATATGAGTTTCCTCAGAATCACCCCGTTCGCCGTGGCAGTCCTCGTGGTGGTAACTATCGCGGGGACTGCTCACGCGCAACGGAAAATCTGCGCTCCACAGGGATGCTGGATTGAGCCAACGGCCGTGGTTCCTGTTGCTCCTGCTGCGATCAGGCCAGTCAACACTCTGCCGATCCCTGCAGTGAAGGTCTGGATTGATCTGGACGCAACGCCGCAGGAAACAATCTTCACGTCAGCAAATGGAGTCGTGATCTCGGAGAGTGAAGCCGAGACGCTAATTGTGACGAATGCCCACGTCATCACTCAGGCTGAGCAGGTCCGCATCGGGACAACTCCAGCCGAGATAGTGTTCTCAGATGCCATCACAGACCTGGCGTTTCTGCGGGTTGAAGGACGGCTGCCCAACACAGGGGTCGCACGCATCCGGGCAACGGAACTCGGGTTCGGTGAGCCCTGTTGGTACTACGGTTACCTGCCCCCATCCTGGAACCTCGGCTACATGAAGGGGCGTCGGTTGCGTCGTGATGAAATCCGCTGGCTGACGATCTCTCTGGTTTCCAGGGAGGGAATGAGCGGTGGAGGTGTTTACGACGATGCTGGTCAGTTGGTCGGAATCCTGTCTCGTGGGTTTCAGGCTGATACGCAGGTTGTCCCGGTGTCGATGGTCATGGATCTTCTCAACCGTTACCGGCAATCGCAGCAGCCTGACCAACTCACTGATGTTGAACGTCGCCAGAAAGAATTATTCGATGCACTGCAGGCCACCAGGGCAGAGCTTGAGAGAATGAAAGAAACTCCGAAGCTCGTCATACCGGACGATAGACCAGATCTAATAGAGCCGTGGCCCGGGGAGGGCAATTCCCCGGGCGTAATCGGTGAAGTCGTCAAAGTGCCTGCAGACCCCGGGATGCCGCCCGTCGAGCAACGTCCACACAGTGCTCCGGGCGGCACGCTCTGGGGACGGGCCAAAGGCTGGGCATGGGATTCCCTGTCGGGCTGGATGTGGGGAGCTATCGGGGCAAGTGTGGCA
>JAGQQT010000874.1 GCA_020426065.1 Planctomycetaceae bacterium
TTGGCCCCGAAGGCCAGCGAATCCAGATCATCCTGCTCGACACCCGTTACTTCCGGAGCCCTCTGAAAGCGGTGCACGATCGCTCTCCAAAGGCAGAGGGACATTCTGGCCCGTATGGCCCGACAGATGATCCCGATGCCGTCATGCTGGGTGAAGCACAATGGACCTGGCTGGAGCAGCAGTTGAAAGTTCCGGCTGAAATCAGACTGATCGTTTCCAGTATTCAGGTTCTGCCCGTACAGCATCGTTGGGAAAAGTGGGAGAATCTCCCCCGAGAACGCGAGCGACTGCTGAATCTGATCACCCGTACCAACGCCAATGGAGTGATTTTTCTCAGTGGCGATCGCCATGCAGCCGAGTTCAGCAAACTGAAGCGGGACGACAGCTACACACTCTGGGAACTGACTTCCAGCAGCCTGAATTCACCACGGAAACTGGAAAATGAAATCAATGATTATCGCCACGGAATTCTTTATAACGACGAAAACTTCGGGATGCTGGAAGTCGACTGGTTACAGGATGATCCCCCCATCACGCTGAGTATTCGTGATCTGCAGGGAACCCCCATCATGCAGGTCGCCACTCGATTATCCGCAATCCAGCCGTAAGGGTTTGACATCTTCCCGGTCAGCCCGCAAGATGACCGGTGCTATTGCACTGTTTCGTTCTCAAATTTCTCGCCTCAACATTCCTATTTCCTGCCAACTCAATCGTGTGAACTCATGAAAATCATCGACCCGCATATTCACGTCTCCGCCCGCACGACTGACGATTACGAAGCGATGGCTGCCGCCGGAATTGTGGCGGTGATTGAGCCAGCCTTCTGGCTTGGCCAGCCGCGGACGAGCGTGGGAACTTTTCAGGATTACTTTTCCAGTCTGGTCGGATTCGAACGATTTCGGGCAGCCCAGTTTGGGATCAGGCATTACTGCACAATCGGGCTGAATTCCAAGGAAGCCAACAACGTTCCGCTGGCCGAAGAAGTGATGGAAATCCTCCCTCTCTTTCTGGCCAAGGAAGGTGTGGTCGCAGTCGGAGAAATTGGCTTCGATGACATGACCGATGCGGAAGAACGATTTCTCCGGGAGCAGTTGGAATTGTCCAAAGAAGTCAATCTGCCGGTGATGATTCATACGCCCCACCGCAACAAAAAACAGGGCACTCAGCGGAGCATGGACATCATTGAAGAACACGGGATTCCTGCCCACATGGTTGTGATTGACCACAACAACGAAGAAACCGTGCAGGAAGTCCTGGATCGGGGTTACTGGGCGGCATTTACGATTTATCCCAAGACGAAGATGGGAAATGAGCGGATGGTGGAAGTGGTCCGCAAGTTCGGTTCCGAACGGATTATTGTTGATTCCTCTGCCGACTGGGGTGTTTCGGATCCACTGGCCGTTCCCAAAACCGCTAACCTCATGTTACAGCGGGGAATTCCCGAACAGGATGTCCATACCTCCTGCTATGCCAACGCTCTGGCAGCTTACGGTCAGAGTGGGCAGTTCAATGAAGAGGACTGGCTCTCGCCAATGCCTATTGATCAGCGGAATCTGTTTTCCGGAAACAGTGTCCTGCGTGGTCAGGAACCGAGAGTGGATCAGCAGGGAACCAATCCGGTCTCGACCTGAATTGAGTCTTCAGG
>JAGQQT010000875.1 GCA_020426065.1 Planctomycetaceae bacterium
CTCTGCTGGTCGACACCACTGATCTGCAAAGCCCCCGCATTGGAAATAGCGATCGCACCTGAACCATTTGACACATTTAAAACCTGAATATCGGTTTCCAGCGGATTAGCTGATCCCACTCCGGTGGCAGATACAATCTGCAGTCCTCCAGGAGTGGCGAAGTCTCGCTGCAGGTCTCCTCCGTCAATCACTCCCCCATTGCGTGTGAGTACCACAATGGAATCCGCAGCAGCCGACTGGGAAGCGACATGAGCGACGGTAATATCTCCACCGGCCTGCAGATTGACCTGGGATTCTGCTGAGATGAAGGATCCATCGGCCATCACAATCTGACCGGTCGCCAGAACAGATCCGTCATCAGCTGTCAGGTGAATCGAACCTGTCCCCTCACCCAGGACCTGCCCAGGAGCGGTGAACTCAATCCGGTTCGCGGCATCCAGCAGGATCATTCCGTTTCCAGAGGAACGCACAACATCATTCACCAGAATCTCATCGGTGCAATGGATTTCAATTCCACCCTGAAACGCTTCCATTTCGGCATTGATGGTCAGGGTGTTGGATTGAATCACGATCCCCGCTGCCTGCAGAATACCATTAACAATAAAGTCACCAGTCCCGTTCAGCGAATTCCAGTCTCCTGTCAGCTGAACAGTCTGATTCACCAGGACATCAGCCGCACCATGAATCGTCACATCCTGCAACGAACCCACCGCTCCGAGAAAATCAACAACTCCGGCCGTACTGAATATCGTTATTGATTCCTGACCGGTTGCTCCCATAACGCTGGAGGCAAACTGCAACTCCTGGCTGGCAATCAATTCCAGATTCTGATCGATCACGACTTCATTCTGCAGCAGAATCCTGTCTGACTGCAGCAGGGACGTATCAATCTCAATCCCGCCAGTGGCAGTCACATCCAGCAGAGCCAGTGCCGTCACTTCTCCCTGAAACAGGACACTCCCCAAAACATTTAGCTCAACCGACTCGAAACCAGTTCCCATGAATGTCTGCTGGAACGTAACATCGCCCGTCGCGTTCAGAACCAGATCCTGCAGCAACGAGACCGGGTTCCCGAACAGAATCGTCCCTGCACTGAGGGATGAAGTGTCAATCAGTGTTGAACCCCGCGCACTGGTGATCAGGCTGGAGACATTGGAAATGTTTCCGAGGAACGAGGTTGTTCCCAAGGCATCAAGATCCAGCAGCAACAGATCCATGATGGAACTGTCAAAACTCACACTGCCATCGGTCGTGATGTCCAGAGATTCCAGTCCACTCCCGGAAAGCGCCTGCTGAAAAGTCACATCACCGGTTGCAGTCAGAGAAAGATCCTGTAACAGCGTCACCGCATTTCCAAAATCTGCAGTCCCTGTGGAAATGCTGGCGGTATCAATCTCCGTGGTGCCACGGGCACTGATCATCAGACTGGTAATCCCTGAAAGATCGGCCCCCAATGTCACCACTCCCAGGGCATCAAGATCGAGCAGGGCCAGATCGGTGACAGGACCGGCCAAACTCAGATTCCCATCGGTTGTAATGTCCAGCGACTCGACTCCATTGCCGCCCAGCATCTGCTGGAAAGTGACATCGCCCGTGGTGGTCAGCATCAAATCCTGCAGCAGCGTGACGGCATTG
>JAGQQT010000876.1 GCA_020426065.1 Planctomycetaceae bacterium
TCACGCTGGCCATCCTGAAAACGAACGCTGCGATGAACTGGCCGTCGCGGCTGCTCTGGCTGCCCGGTAGTAATAGCGCACAAACTCAATCCCTTCGATTGCTGAAGATCGACAGGTAATAGATGAACGTCAGGACTGACTGCAGCGTGGCTGCCACGTATGTCAGAGCCGCCGAGTTCAGCACCGAATTCACCGCCGCCGCTCCCTGATCATCCACCATGTTCATGGAAGTCAGGATCCGCTTGGCCCGGGCACTGGCGTCAAACTCGACTGGGAGGTTCACCACCTGCAGAAACACGACCGCTCCGAACAGCAGCACGCCCAGCATGATGATGTGCACATTCTGGAACAGCATTCCTGCCAGCAGCAGAATCGTAAAGGCATTCCCGCCAAATTGAGCGGCGGGCACGGCTGCATTCCGGATAACCAGTGGCGCATAATGTCGTGCATCCTGAATCGCGTGACCCACTTCATGAGCGGCAATTCCAACTGAGGAGGCGGTTTGTCCGCGATACACCTCGCTGCTGAGCCGGACCACTTTAGTCCGGGGATCATAATGATCGGATAGCTGCCCGGCTGTCTCAACAACGTCCACATTCTGCAGCCCCTGGGAGTCCAGAATATGTCGGGCAGCGGCTGCTCCGGAAAGCGGAGCACGCACCTGCAAGCCACGGGCAAAGGACGTCTGCACTTTGTATTGAGCCCACATCATCAGCAAAACGGCAGGTGCCGTGATAATCAGGTATCCTAGATAACCGCCCATAACAACCCTTTCTGCAATTGAATCAGAGCAGCACTGACAAAATGACTCATGAGTGCCGTTCTGGTATCCAGTGCACACTGTGTGCCAGTCATTATACGCACACAGGATGGTTCAAGATCAAAAAATGTTTCGCCGGGAATTCCTGACCATCCGGCAAGCAGATTCTTGGCGCCCGGCCATTTTGTTTCCTAAAATACGTGAACTACCGGGGTGGTAGGATTGGTTCAATGCTTTGAGGGAAGGGAGACGATCATGCAACGAATGATGATTCTGGGAATTCTTGTGGCGGGGCTGGCTTTGTTTGCAGCTCCAGATTCGGCTCAGGCACGACGGTTCTGCGGATATCGCAGCTCCTGCTATTCAGCCTGCTACACGCCTTACAGCTGTGGCTACAGTTATTCGGCCTGTTACACTCCAGCCTGCTATACTCCGACCTGTTACACTCCAACATGCTACACGAGTTACTATCCATCCTATTCCTGCGGATACAGCTCCTATCCGGTGTATGTCGGATACCGTGGTTACTACGGCTACTGATCCTCGTAAATGGCTCCCAACTACACAGGGCATCGTGTTGACGATGCCCTTTCGTTTGCGCACACTGAATTGAACTGAGTTACCCAGCCTGAAAGTTGTCCTTCCATGTCCTATCGTCGAGTCGCCGCATTCAAATCCACGCCTGACTTTCGAGCTTACCTTGAGACGCTCGGTCTCTCTGAAGTGATTGACGAAGAACCACTCTCTGCAGATCAAGGATCTCCCCTGGCACAACCGATTGCTGTCCAGGGTTTCGAAGTTGGGAACCGCTGGGCAGTCCATCCGATGGAGGGCTGGGATGGAACTCTCTGCGGCAAGCCAACCGCCGAAACA
>JAGQQT010000877.1 GCA_020426065.1 Planctomycetaceae bacterium
TTTACCAATTATTGACAGTTCCGGACAAACGGCATCCTCGACACTTCCCGATCATGAAGTTCCCAATGCCAAGGGGCGATACAGTTTTATCTCACTCGGCTGCCCCAAGAATCTGGTGGACAGTGAGAAGATGCTGGGCACTCTGGCCCTGGAAGGCTACTCGCTGGTTTCAGATCCGGTCGGGAGCGACTTTGTGATCGTCAATACATGTGGCTTCATCGACAGTTCACGACAGGAATCGTTTTCGGTGATCGAGGAAATGCTCGAACTGAAGAAGGCCGGAAAAACCCGTGGTGTCATCGTGGCTGGGTGTCTGCCGGAACGAATCGGTGGTGACTTGCGAGAGCGTCTGCCGGAAATCGATCACATCGTCGGCGTGTTTGGTCGGGATGAAATCGGCAAAATTGCGGATCGGTTTCTTGGCCAGCAGAACGAAATCCGGGACCTGTTCCGTCCGGCTCCCGTGCGGGCACTGGATGACCGCGCCCGACTTCGCATGACTCCTGCTCACTATGCCTACCTGAAAATTTCGGAAGGTTGTGATCGAACCTGCACTTTTTGTTCGATTCCAAAAATGCGCGGGAAGCATGTTACCAAGCCGATCGAAGCGGTGGTGGAGGAAGCGAAAGAACTGGCTGCTGACGGCGTGAAAGAGCTGATCCTGGTGGCACAGGATACCACTTATTACGGCATGGATTTATATGGAGAAGTCCGACTGGCTGATCTGCTCGAACAGCTTGAAGAGGTGGAAGGGATCGAGTGGATCCGTCTGATGTACCTTTATCCGGTGAACTTTACCGATCGTCTGATCGATACGATCGTCAGTTCCAGAAAGATCCTGCCGTACCTGGACATGCCTTTGCAGCATATTAACAGCCAGGTGCTCAAACGGATGCAGCGTCGGGTGAATCGAGAACGGACAATTGATCTGGTTGAACAGTTACGTTCGCGTATTGATAATCTGGTTCTGCGAACCACGTTTGTAGTGGGCTTCCCCGGTGAAACGGATGAGCAGTTTGAAGAGCTGCGTGAGTTTGTCCAGCAGACCCGTTTTGAACGCATGGGCGTCTTTCCCTACTCTCTGGAGCCAGGTACGCCTGCAGTCAAACTGGACGGTCATTTGCCTGAGGAAGTTAAACAGCAGCGGGTTGAAACCCTGATGGCTGATCAGCAGGAAATTGCGTTTGCGTTTGGAGAATCGCTGGTCGGTTATGAACTGGACATCCTGATTGATGATCAGGTCGAAGATGGACTCTGGATTGGCCGCTCCTTTGCCGACGCTCCGGAAATCGACGGAAATGTTTATGTGCAGGGGGAGAACCTGGAAGTCGGCACGTTTGTGCCAGCGGAAATTGTCGCCACGCAGGATTATGACCTGATTGCGATTGCAGGCGATGATGACCTGGATGATGACAATCAGGATTGAGTGTTCGCCGGTAAAACTGTGTTTCCAGGATGATCAACTCAGGACAAATCTGATGACCGAACGTATTCTCAATGCTCCCAACACAATCTCCCTGCTCAGACTGATCCTGTCGTTTGTCGTGTTCGCCATGATCAGTCTGACAGACTGGTGGACGACCATTGCTGTGCTGTTTGTAATTGCCGTCTCAACGGATGCCGTGGATGGAT
>JAGQQT010000878.1 GCA_020426065.1 Planctomycetaceae bacterium
GGGACAGGATTGTATCGGGAACTTTTTGCGGTTCGGTGGTGCAGAAGACAAACTTTACATTGGGAGGCGGTTCTTCGAGCGTTTTCAGCAATGCATTGAACGCTTCCTTGGTAAGCATGTGAACTTCATCGATGATGTAGAGCTTGATCCGCGTCCGCATGGAGCGAATGCCTACGTTGGCCCGCAACGCTCGAATATCATCAATCCCGCGATTAGAGGCACCATCGATTTCCAGCACATCGACATCGGAGCCAGTCGAAATTGCCCGACACATTTCGCAATGATTGCAGGGATTTCCATTCTCTGCAGCCGGGCAGTTGAGCGCTTTGGCCAGAATGCGGGCCATGGACGTTTTGCCAACTCCCCTGGCTCCGGTAAACAGGTAGGCATGGGCAACCCGATCCTGCTGGATCGCGTTCTTCAAAGCCTGAGCCACATGCTGCTGACCAACCACTTCCGAAAACGTTTGTGGACGGTAGCGGCGGGCCAGCACCGTATAGGAATGATTCTGTTCTGTCATATCATCAGACCGCAGCGAAGTCGTCGTTTTCGAGTAGTTCTCATTGATTCGATTGTATCGAGTCTATCCTGCCGCTTCGAGCCTGCCCCTTACTGCTCCCAGACCTGGCCTTTCACACTAATCGTTTTCCAGTCCAGTCCCAGCATCAGGGAGTTCAATCCGCTTCCAATTCCCAGCAGAGCTACGTTTCCGCCTGCAGCCAGATGCCCCTGCTCTACTCCCAGCGCCAGTGAGAGCGGAAGAGCGGCGGAACCAGTGTTCCCCAGTCGATCGAAGACCGGATAATCACAATCTGGAGCGAGCCGCAGCTCTTCCAGCAGCCGTGTACGATGCGCTTTCCCCACCTGATGGGTGAACGCCGCAGCGATTTTGGTTTCATTCCAACCCAGAATCTGTCTGGTTTCATCCCAGGTGACTTTGGCCAGCTCAATCCCGGCATTCAACAGAGCTTCGGCATCGGTTGCCATCTGCAGACTGCCGTCTCGGGCGTTTTCATCCGCACCACCTGCACACAATTCGTGGGAAGCGGTATCACAGCGGTAGGCTCCTCCCAGCAAATGAGTGCCGTGCTGACTGAGATCCCGATGGCAAAGCAGCAAGGCAGCCGCTCCAGAACCAATTGTGAGGGAAGCGAACGCCGGTTTGATGGACTGTCGAGTGAGTGACTGATCCCGATTTAATGCTTCAATCGTCCCTTCGACCAGCGGTCGGCCGACTTCAGTCCCGACTACCAGCCCCGCCCGAATCTGTCCGGCTTCAATCATCTGGGCAATCAGGCAGGCACCGTTCAGCAGCCCCAAGCAGGCATTGCTGACATCCAGCACGAGGGAGTCGTTGGGCAGGCCGAGCCGATGATGGACTAAATTGGCAGTCGCAGGCTCCATCTGATCCCGACAAACCGAACCGTGAATGAGTGCTTTGACCTCAGTCCGGGGAATCGAAGCCGCCTCTAGCGCCATCTGGGCAGCAACCGCACTGATTGGTCCCGGTTTAGCCCCACGTGGAAAAAAGCGACGTTCCCGAATACCGGTCATCAATTCCAGTCGGCCAACAGACAATCCCAGGCGCTCATAAGCCGGAGCCAGATTCTCCTCAAGCTTTTCAGAGGTCA
>JAGQQT010000879.1 GCA_020426065.1 Planctomycetaceae bacterium
AATATGAGCCGCAAGACGCTAGAAAGTTGGAGAGAAGAGACAAAACATCAATACTGGCGAAAGTATCGTTCGATGGATTCCGTCTGACGAAACGGTCTCCAGTAAGATTTGCAGTCAGCAGATACCTTGCTAGCCAGGGGGTCTCCGGATACCAGTCGCATGATCAACCCAAGTGGAGTAAACAGGCCGAAAAAGATGATCGCCAGGAGCAGGTGAGTGATCAGCCAGCCGATGGGAAACACGGCCAGCATCCAGCCCAGGTAAAGCCATTTCAGGGATTGCGGAACTCCATTGGCCAGCCCCAGCAGAATAAACGTGATTATGCCAACAGCAATCATCCACGGCTGATATCCTGAGTGTTTCCAGAATACATAACCACAGATCGCCAGCAAAAAAATCCCCAGCAGGTTGCCAAAGGTACGCAGGTCGCGATCTGTCGGTTGCCAGTTGATTTGGTGCATGAAAGTTTTCCTGAAGGATCCGTTTTCAGCTTGTGCAGCGTCAATTCTTAATATTGGGATGGATAAATCTTTAACGAGAGACAACGTGTTGTTTTATGAAAACTCTGACCCCAAATCTAAGCCCTGGCAAGGCATCAATCGAGCTGGTACTGGTCCAGATACTGCTGATGATCCACACACCGGGCTGGATCAATATTCTTTTTCAAGACAATCTGATTGCCGATCGCCAGGACATCCATATTGGTTCCCAGAAAACAGGCCAGAGCATGCTGAGGTGCACAAACAACCGGCTCACCACGGATATTGAAACTTGTATTCACCAGCACAGGACAGCCGGTTTGCTGATGAAATGTCTGCAGCAACTGATGGAAACGGGGATTGTGCTGTTTGTTGACCGTCTGGATACGAGCGGTGTAATCGACGTGGGTAATGGCCGGCAGTGAGGACCGGATCGACTTCAACCTCTCAAATCCAGTGCTTGAAGATTCCTCCGGTGATTTGGCCGGTTTGTCTTTCACCGTGGTGACCAGCAGCATGTATGGACTTCCCTGTTGATAGGGCCAGTCGAACTGCTCGGCAACATGTTCTTCGAGGACGGCGGGAGCAAACGGGCGAAACGATTCCCGAAATTTGATTTTCTGGTTGAGAATCGACTGCATGTCTGGTCGTCGGGGATCTGCCAGAATGCTCCGATTCCCCAGGGCTCTGGGACCATATTCCATGCGTCCCTGAAACCAGCCCACAACCATCCCCTGCTCCAGTAACTGCGTCACTTCGTCAAAGAAGGCCGCCTGGTCATCGAAGGCGGTAAACGGAATCTGTTGTGCTTTCAAATAATCCTGGATCTGCTGATCGGTGAATTCAGGCCCCAGAAGAGATCCGCCTTGCAGGGAATGTTCCTGGGGAACTCGTGGCTGATTCAGCAACTGATGCCAGACAAACAGTGCAGCACCCAACGCTCCTCCCGCATCTCCGGAAGCGGGCTGAATCCAGATTTCTTCAAACGGACCACTCCGCAGCAGTTTTCCATTCGCCACACAATTGAGAGCCACGCCTCCTGCCAGGCAGAGTTTAGTTTGCCCTGTGACTCGGGCGGCGTGTTCAGCCATTTTGAACAGGATCTGTTCGGTAACCTGCTGGATGGAAGCAGCCAGATCCATGTCGA
>JAGQQT010000087.1 GCA_020426065.1 Planctomycetaceae bacterium
GATGGCCAGCAGATTCAGTGTATTCAGGGCAATGGCCAGTTCCCGGCTGAACAGTTCCAGAAACTGGAGATCTTTTTCATTGAACGCGTGATCCAGAGCACTTTCCACATTGAAGGTTCCCAGCACTTCATCATGCAGGATCAGTGGAACGGTCATGGAGCTTTTCGCTCCCGGAGCCCCTGGCAGGTACAAAGGATCATTGGAAATGTCATCGCACAGGTAGCTCTGCCCAGATGCGGCGACGAAGCCAGTCACACCATTGTTTTTCGATTCAACAAACAGCTGGCGCTCAGCGGCAACTTCTTCCATGCCCATGGCCAGCAGGGGCCGGAGCTGCTTGGTGTTCTTGTCAATCAGGCGGATCTCAACGGTTTCAAACTCCAGCAGATCCTGCGTGTAATGCAGGATTTTGGATTTCAGGAGTTCGATCCGCTCATCAACAGTTAATTCATACATTTCCTGGGGTGACAAATCTCCCAGATCGAGCCCGGCCTGGTAGATGGCGCTCAGTTTCTGCTGCTGCATCATCTGTTCGGTGGTATTGCGGACCGTAGCAACAAACTGAATGACTTCGCCGGTCCGCTGATGTACGACGGGAGCAACCCGGACCTCAAAAAACTGCTTGTCATCCAATTTCAGAGTGCTGGTCTGAGTCATTTTAGATTGCCGAGCCGCCGCAATTGGACAAAGCTGCTTGTCCGGGAAGTCAATTTCTCCAAACAGATCGTAAAATGTTGGATCGGAGTTGATCTGGGGAGCATCCAGGATCGTGATGAGCTGAGGATTGTTCCAGAGAATCCGCTGCCGATGGTCGAGTAATGCCAGCCCATCAGGAAAATGAGAGATGACTTCCAGCATCTCGATGAGAGTATTAGCGGACTCGTTCTGGGAATCGGGAATGACGATGGTGGAAATTGCCTGGTCCCGCCACATCTGGCACAGTTGCCCGGGTGTTTCCAGAACCTCAAACGCATCCCCCGCCACGGAAGGCATAGAGGTCAGTTCCTGTGAAGACAGGACCACAATCTTTCGATCATTGGACACAGGACATACTTTTCGCAACGACACGATTCTGGTGGATGCCAATTTTTCCAGTGACAGATTTCTGGGGCTCCAACTGACCCCTGTTTTCCCTTGCCCGCGGCCGCCTGACAGGACACGATTCCTGGTTTGCAGGCTGTTGTGGAACTCTGTTCCCTGGTCGATTCCAATTCTGTTTATATCCGATTGCCAGCCTGCCCAAAAGGACCAGCAAATTCGGATTCAGAGAATTTGAACAGATCCACCACCCTCGAATTCTTCTGGAATCTCCGCACAGATGCAGTTCACTGCCCCAGCCGATACAATCCCGCCACCGGACCTTTCGGAATTCCGGGGTGACCGGAAATTGTGATTCCTGGTCAAAATCTCTCACAAATTAAGCTGCCAATTTTCATTCTGATGGGCAGCAGCACAGGAAAACACTCGGGAAAGCGAATCGACTTATGGAAGCGGGAATTGTTGGATTGCCGAATGTCGGGAAATCAACGCTGTTTAATGCGTTAACCGCTGCCGGAATCGCCAGTGAAAACTATCCGTTCTGCACCATCGAACCGAATGTGGGTGTGGTGGAAGTGCCTGACAGTCGCCTGCAGACCATCCGCGAGTACATCAAATCGGAACGGATTCTGCCTGCTGCCCTGAAGCTGGTCGATATCGCCGGAATCGTGAAAGGGGCTTCGGTCGGGGAAGGGCTGGGCAACAAGTTTCTGGCCAATATTCGGGATGTCGATGCCATCATCCATGTGGTCCGCTGCTTTGAAAACGCTGATGTCATTCACGTCGACGGGAAAGTGGATCCCCTGCGGGACGTGGAAACCATCGATACCGAACTGATTCTGGCGGACCTGCAGACCGTCGAATCGGCCAAAGATCGCTCTGCAAAAAAAGCACGCACCGGCGATGCAGATGCAAAAAAACGCCTCGCACTGCTGGAACGCTGTATGGAACGCCTCGATCAGGCCCTGCCCATCCGGGGGATCAAACTGGACAATGCCGACGAAGAAAAAATCCTCCGCGGCTTCTCCTTCCTGACCGCCAAACCGGTCCTCTACCTGGCTAATGTCTCTGACAGTGATCTGGCTGGTGAAAACGAATTTGTCCAGCAACTGCGAAAGCGGGCGGAAGCGGAGCATTCGCTGGTGATTCCCGTCTGTGCGGCGATCGAATCCGAACTCCGGGAAATGGACGAAGCTGACCGCCAGGAAATGCTGACCGATCTGGGACTGAAGGAACCGGCTCTCAACGTGGTTGCCCGGGCCGCCTATCATACTCTGGGCTACCAGAGTTACTTCACAGCCGGTCCGAAGGAAATCCGAGCGTGGACGATTCCCCAGGGAGCTACCGCTCCCCAGGCAGCAGGTGTGATTCACACGGATTTCGAAAGAGCGTTCATTCGGGTTGAAGTGTATACGATTGACGATCTGATCGAATATCACAACGAAAAAGCCATCCGGGAAGCCGGCAAGCTGCGTGTTGAAGGCAAAGAATATCTGGTTCAGGATGGGGATATCTGCCACTTCCTGGCCAATCCTTGAGTTCCGGTTTCCACCCATCTGCCTGAATACTCCCGGTTGATCCGTCCGATCAGTCGATTTCTCCGGTTGGCCGGGTCCTTCCAGGTCACTGGACTGAAAGTGAGGCAACATGTTTGGACAAGTTCCTCCCACTCCCTATGACATCACATTCTCCCTGTTCGGGATTCCGATTCGCGTTCATCCGATGTTCTGGCTGATTGCGGTTGTGCTGGGCTGGGCGGCCCAGCGTCCGGACCTGATCGTGATCTGGGTGATGTGCCTGTTCCTGTCAATCCTGGTTCATGAGCTGGGGCATGCCCTCATGTCGCGTGCCTTCGGGAATTCGCCGCACATTGTTCTGTACCACATGGGAGGCTATGCGGCCTATCAACCAACTTACGGGCACAGTTACTGGAAGTCGATTGCGATTTTAATTGCAGGCCCTTTTGCCGGGTTTCTGCTGTATGGCGTTTCCAAGCTGATTGCGTATCTCTATTTCCAGGCCAATGTCATCCCGACTGTCCAGGTTCAATTCGCGCTGATTCAACTGGAGTGGATCAATCTGATCTGGGGCTTCATCAACCTGCTCCCCGTTTATCCCCTGGATGGGGGCCAGATCCTGCGTGATGTGCTGTCGCTGCTTCGGCTTCGCGGTGCACTCACATGGACTTTCCGAGTCGGTTTTCTGTGCGCAATCCTGGTGGCAATCCTGTTCCTGCAGAGACAGGCGATCTACCCCGCAGTGTTCTTTGGATTTCTGGCAGCCATGAACTTCAAACTCCATGAAGAAAGCAGCCGGTATTAACCGACTGCTTTGGGGTAATCTTCAAGGAATTCTGAGGAACTCTCTTTCCTCGTTTACTTCACTGGAGCGAGCCAGACTGCATCCAGGTGACAGTTTCCGTTCACGTTGGATGCGTCAACCTTCACCTCATATTTTTGACCAGCTTCAAACTGAAACGTTCCCAGGGAAAGGAAACAGGGTTTGATCGGTCCGGTTTCCTGCTGGTTGATGACAATCTTTTCTTCGCCATTCGCGTGAACCACAGTGACCGGAACGTTCGTGGCCCGGTTTTCATGTTTTCCCATCGCAAACCGGACATCGTAACGGCCCGATTCTTTGACTTCGAACGGAAAGACTGCCGAACCACCGCGTCCGTACAGATAGCTTTCTTCGATAAACGGTTTCAACCCCGTTCCCGCTGCCCAGGTTCCGGTCAGCTTGGCCTGCTTGTCATCAATCACAATTCCATCGAGCGACTTGGCATTCACGTAGGGAGAATTCGATTCCGGAGTTTCGTCACCGTCCCGCACGTAAAATGGTCCATCCACATCATCCCGGCGGGTCACTCCCGGAAGGCGAGCCAGTTCCTTGAGTTGTTCCAGGTAAGACTCGTAAACCTCACGTGGCGTACAACCGTGCTTGATACAAACCGATGCCGCTTTGCCAACGACTTCTCCCATCATGCCGCAGGTTCGCATGACGCGAACTGTTCCCAGAGCTTCATGAGTCACGCTGATGCAGCGTCCCGCCATAAACAGGTTGTCCAGGTTTCGGGAATAAAAGCAGCGGTAAGGAACCGGGTATCCATAACGCTTGTCAACTCCTTCACCATGTTCGGCCACACTGATGAAGGGATTGTCCGGGTACTTCTGCATGTACTGTCGTTTGGGGTAGTGCAGATCGATCGACCACGTACTGGGCACCATTCCATCCGGGAACTGCTTTTTGGAAACGATATCTTCTTCCGTGAGGATGACATCCCCCATCAGCCTGCGGGATTCCCGTGGACCTCCAATATAAGCCAGCCATGTCAGCCGGGCATTGCGATGATCGGCGGCCCCATCCTTATTCTTCATGGCATTCCAGGCACCATAAACCGCTCTCAGATTCCAGTCCCGGATCTTTTCCAGATCATTAATCGAATCTTTCTCGAAGCCACTCTCCCAGAACCATTGTCCATGAAAATCCCGTGGATAAGGGAAGTCCGCCATATTCAGTTCCAGCGCCCAGGGAGTTTGCGGAAACGCCTGCGGAGCATCCGTTTCTTCCCAGGCCCACATGTTGCTCATCCCCATGCGGACACCATCAAAGATGTCATAGTCTGCATCTGCCAGGTAACCAATCGTGCCGTGTCCGGTGCAATCGGAAAAGAGCGGAGCGGAGAAACGTCGTACAGCGGAAGTCCGCGTATCAAAGGCATACACGGCGGTGATCTTCTTCCCGTCTTTATCCACCTTGAAGGCATGATGATTCAGAAAGAGCGAAATGTTGGGCTCGGCCTGAACGACCGCCAGTTTCTTCTCATCGCCAAACTCTTCATAAGTTCCGGGAGACTTGGTGGCATGATCGGTGATCTCATCAATGATTTCTCCGATGTGCGGATACTCTCCTCGACGAACCAGCCCCTGGGCCCAGACGCGGATCTCGGAACTTCCATTCCCGCCCAGCACGGGACGGTTTTGAATCAAGGCCACCTTGATTCCCATCCGGGCAGCAGCAATTGCTGAACCCAGACCGGAATAGCCACCGCCGATCACAACCAGATCAAAAGGCCCCATCTCTTCGGGAGCTTCGGGTAATCCGAGTTGCTTTTTCCGCCAAGATGAAAGCTGAGCACTTTCTTCTGGTGGCTTGGCGGACAGATCATTCGTCAGCCAGATCGCATCACACCGGCCATCGAAACCGGTCAAATCGTGCAGACGAAGATCCATTTCTCCGGCAGCCAGTTCAACCTTCCCGCCGTTCTGCCAATTCCATTCTGCTCCCGTGGTGCCAAATGTTGTTGCCAGCGGTTTCCCGTTCACAAGAACCTGGAATTGCCCTGGAGGTTCTCCTTTCGCCTTCCACTGAGCCACCCAGTCCTTGGTCCGCACATACACCTGATAGGTGCCGGAGACCGGAATCTGAACTTTGGTGGCAGCATCTTCCACTGGACGACCTAACCCGTGAGCCAGCAGATAGGGAGACCCCATGATTTCAATGAACTGGGTATCAAGTCCCCAGCCACCATGATTATCAAATGATTCCGCCTCCAGCAGCAGGCTTTCGGCCTGAACGTTCAAAGAGGGAAGGAGAATCACTCCTGCCAGCAGATACAGGGAGCAGAGGGAACGGGATAAAACATTCATCGTACGGATCCGGTCTGGCTTTGAATTGAAGTCATCGGGAATGAAGTAGCAGCTCGATTATTTGAATTTGAGTTCAAACGGCATCAACAGCAAACGGGGATCCGTTGCCGAAAGACGCTCAATCAGAAGTGCGTTTCTCAATTTCGCGGTCAGTTCCTGTGGCAGAAAGTCCAGCTGGGGAACGGTCACCTGGTTGAGCTGAGTCTGGGTATCGATTGGGCCAAACAGCTGCTCAAACGGGCTGGTTGGTTTGGGCAACATCAGTCGCTCAACGTCATCCGTTTCAATTCCAGCCAGTGTAATGGCTTTTTCCACTGCATCGTCCAGTGTGCCAATGGCATCCACCAGGCCATTTTCAACCGCCACATTTCCGATATAAATCCGTCCGCCACCCAGCTCTTTGATTTTCTCGACATTCATGTCCCGTCCGGCGGCTGCCTTCCGGGTGAAGATGTCATAGATATCGTTCATCATGGCCTGCATGGTTTCCCGTTCGGAATCCGTAAACGGCTGCATGGTGCTCAAGGCACCGGAATTTTTGCCTCGGGTGACATAGCTGGTGGTAATCCCCAGTTTTTCGAACAGTCCTTCCAATGCCAGTTTTCCGCCAACCACGCCGATCGATCCGGTGATCGTTCCCGGTTCGGCATAGATGAAATCCGCTCCCATGGAAATGTAATACCCGCCGCTCGCAGCGACATCACCCATGCTCACGACAATTGGCTTGTCAACTTGTTCGAGGGCATTCCAGATCAGATCGCTGGCGATGGCACTTCCTCCGGGACTGTTGATCCGCAGGACGATCGCTTTGACCCGTTCGTTTTCGGCGGCTTCACGAATCGCTTCGATCATTGATTCGGAGCCGATGACTTCATCGCCAAATGGCCCGCTCGATCCCCTGCCCGACATGATGGCCCCGGACGCATAAATCACCGCAATCTGAGGTGTATTGGACTTCCGTTTTCCGGGCTCAACTCCCATCAGCAGATTCATCATTTTGATCATGCCGGTGAAGCCTTCAAAGTCGACATCGACTTTTTCCTTGCCGTATCGCTTCACCAGTTCAAACTCCGATTCCTTATCATCAGCCAGAGCAATCTTCTCGATATCCTCGACATAATTCATTCCGTCGACCAGTTTGGCTTCCAGCGCGGATTTGGCGGTGTGCGGGCCGTTGTCAATTGCGGCCATCACCTGCTCCCGGGTCAGCCCGCGGGACTCCGAAATGGAAGAAACGAGAATGTCATACTGACCATCGAGCAACTCGGAAATCTCCTGCCGGAATTCCGGACTCATTTCAGTCCGGGTGTAAGGTTCCGCAGCCGATTTGAATTTCCCGACTCGCAGGATATCCGTTTTGATGTCCAGGTAGTCGAGCATGTTTTTGTAGAAGCTGACTTCCGCACGCATCCCGGTCATCAACAGCATGCCCGGTTCGGGTATGTAAATCTTGTCACAGGCCGTTGCGATGAGGTAATCGGTTGTGAGGGCCGTTTCCAGAAACGCGACAACGGGGGTTCCCTGTTCACGCACTGCCTTGATTTTCGTCCGCAGTTCATGCACAGTCCCCAGCCCGATGAGCGGATTGTTGATTCGCAGCACGACTGCATCGATTTTCTCATCTCCGGCCGCCTTATCGAGCCGTTCAAACAGTTTGGGAAGCGTCTGGCTGATTTCCCCGAACAGCCCGGGGAGTGAAGGACCTTCCGGAATCAGTCCGGACAGTTCGATTTCTGCCCAGCGGACCTTGGGAGAGTCCTCGGCGTCAGCTGCGTCGGCTGCTGCCTCTGAGGTTTTCGTTCGCGTTGATGATCGGCGAGTTCCCCCATCCGGCTGAGCGATGGCACAGGGAATCGCGGTCAAGACCACGAGGGAGGTAATCAGCAGTGATTTCAATAACATCAGACAGATCCTTTGCACGAGGCACCCGTGAAGGTGATCAATACTTTCCTTGGAACGGCAGTGATTGATCTTATCGCTCGGCTGTGACCATGGTCAAATCAGAAGCCTGAACAAGGTGCACAGTCTGCAAAGGAATGAGGAAGCAGGATTAGAGGGGCGGGAAAAAACAAAGGGGGCTATGCAACCATGCATAGCCCCCAAGGAGACGAGAGAGACATCTAGATTCGGGAAACGGGAACTCAGTCTGGCTCCGTTTCCCATGTCATCCTGTTTCATCGATCAACGACCGATGAAGCATGTCCAGTCAGGGCAGAGGAAGGAGAAATCCCCTGCCCCGTTTTGGACTAATTCCTAGAGACAGGTGTTACACCCGTCTGCACATGCATCACCACAACCGTTTGTGCAGGTGTCCGGACAGCAGGGATCGCAGCAGACCGGGACCTTTTCACAGACGACGCGAGGGACGCAGCGAGTTTTCTTGACCATGATGGTGCGTGGCACGCACTTCGTCTTGGTCACATATTGGACATCGCACACCTTATGGCATGTGGTGTAAGGAACGCAGCGGGTGCGACATTCCTGAACCATATGACAGGTGGTGTGAGGGATGCGACGGGTGACAGTTTCACACTTCCAGGTGCAGGTTGTGTAAGGCACGCGACGAGTGACACAACGATCCACAAAGTGGCAGGTCGTGTAAGGCACGCGGCAGTGCTTGGTTTCCTTGACCATGTGACAGGTGGTGTAAGGAACGCAGCGGGTGCGGCATTCTTTAACCATGTGGCAAGTGGTGTAAGGAACCCGCTTGTTCACAGTGTAAGGAACCTGGTGACAGACAGTGTAAGGCACGCGGCGTGTTTTCACGCAAGTTTCGAAGCGAACCGAGCACACCTTTTTCTTGACGATTTTGGGGCACCAGACCTGGCGGCAGATCGTGTAGCCACCATGACATTTTTCGGCACAGTGACAGTCCGGGCAGGCGTTGCAGTCGTTGCATCCATTGGTGCAACCCTGATCGCAGCAGCCGTCTGCACAGCCTTCAGTACAACCGTCGAAGCAGCCGAACTGATTCATGCAGCAGCCATTCCGATGACAGGTCGTACCGCAGCAGCAGGGAACGCGTTCACGAACGGTTTTCCATTCGCCACAGCAAACGTCCACCCAGTGAGTTTCCCGAATCGGTTTGCAGACTGTGTAGCAGACATCCCGATAGCAGGTTTTGGTCACAGTGCGGTACTGAGTGCAGCACACGTTCTGATAGCAGGTTTTGTAAACCGGACGGCAGGCTGTGTAACAGACGTTGCGATAGCAGGTCCGTGTCACAGGTCGGCAGACCGTGTAGCAATGATCGCGATAGCAGGTTTTGTAAACCGGCTGGCGGACATTGCAGGTCACCGTGCGATAGCAGGTCTTGTAGATGGGTCGACGAACCTGCTCACAAACAGTGCGGTAGCAGGTTTTGTAAACCGGACGACAGACCGTGTAAGCTTCTTTACGATAGCAGGTCTTGAAAACGGTCCGTGTGCAGGGAACTGGCACCGTTTCGCAACAGGTATCGTAAACCGTAACCGGACAGCAGTATTCCTGCGTGTCCCAGACGACCTTTTTGACCGTCTGATACTGTGGGCAGCAGTGACGTTTTGCGACGCCAAAATGGCCCCAGCATCCACATGTTTCAACTGGACAGCAATCATAGCTGCCAGCACCGCAGTAAGCGGCTTGTGTCGTGCTGCTGAATGCGCTGAACATCAACGCGACAGCAGCGAGTGAAATCCAGGCTGCAGACTTCATGGCTCTTGTCCCTCTCCTTCGGCCCCACTGATTTAGACTGGAGGCAATTGTTCGGTGAAATTCTGAGACGATTGACGGGAGTGCGATTCCTGACTGGTTGCCACGCTCGCTGGAATGAACATTCCGACTTCACGTCTGTGTCTCAACTGGTGCACGCCCCATCAGGAAGTGGGCGTCATCTCTTGTTTCGTCCACGCGAACACCCCATCTTTCCCAGATATCGCACAACGTGCGTTTTTCTCAGGCGGGGATTTCCCGAAGCTGCTTTGACCGTCTTAACCGGAATAACTGGTTCTCCAAGCATCTATCCCCAGCGGGGGATCTCGAGCAGGAATGCCGGAACCGGGCCGAACTTGGCCAAATGGACATTTTCGCGGTTCGGTCCCATTCACCGCTGTTCTTCTTATAATGAGGTCTGAGATACCCCCCTGCTGACCCACATCAGAGTGAGATTGGAATTCGACATGACTCAGCCATTTCAGCCGCGATATGCCATCTGCCAGGAACTTTTTGTTGGCTGGGACTGGCAGAAACAGTGCGAATTCACTGCCGAATGTGGTTATAAAGGGGTCGAAATTGCTCCGTTCACCATGGGAGCAACTGCCACAGATGTTTCTGCTGTCCAGCGGAAGGAGATCAGGAAAACAGCAGAGCAGGCTGGGCTGGAAATCATCGGACTGCACTGGTTGCTGGCCAAAACAGAAGGCTTTTACCTGACAACCAACGATGCGGAGGTCCGCCAGAAAACAACGGATTACTTCATTGAACTCACCCGACTGTGTGCCGATCTGGGGGGTTCGCTGATGGTGCTGGGGTCTCCACAGCAGCGGAATCTGCTGCCGGGAGTCTCGATGGAGCAGGCCAACCAGAACGCTCTGGATGTGCTGTCAGGCGTGATTCCCGAGTTGGAAAAAACAGGAGTCACCTTATGCCTGGAGCCGCTCGCCCGAACGGAAACGGACTTCATGATCACCTGTGCCCAGGGAGCTGACATGATACATCGGCTCGGATCACCCTCTGTTCGCCTGCATCAGGACGTTAAGGCGATGTCCGATGAGGCAACGCCGATTCCGGAACTGATTCATCAGTTCAAAGATCTGACCGGACATTTTCACGCCAACGATGTCAATTTGCGGGGACCGGGGATGGGGGATGTCGATTTTGCCCCCATTTTTCAGGCCCTGGCAGACACCGGATATGATGGCTGGATTTCGGTGGAAGTCTTTGACTACTCCCCAGGGGCAGAAACGATTGCCCGGGAATCAATCGAGTACATGCGAAAGATCGCCGCAAACGTTCATTGAAGATGGCAGACTGGAGAAGATTTTCCGATTTTCGGAATTGTTCACCATGAGTTTGCTGATCGAACAGTGGTTTCATAACGATCGAGCGGTCTGCAACGTTTACTCAGCCGAAACTAGAAATGAGCATCTCCGTTGATCGCCACCGGGCGGGGTCTTTCCATCGCCAGTGTGAGTGTGACACGGTTGTCGATACCAAACAGTTTTCAGGCTCTCCAGGGAAGGAGTTCGCACGATGAGGCGACTCAAGCCGTTCTTTCCAATCGCACTGGCCGCACTCATGGGAGGCGGTATCGCTCAAAATCTCTTCGCTGAAGAGATTGGACTGGTCAGTGAACAATGCACTCAACAGGATGGTCGCCCCCGTGCCCGTGGCTGTCAGGAGAACATCTGCCCGCAGGTTCAGACCGATCCGTTCATGTATTTCGATGCGGATTACCTGTTCTGGGCGCGAGATTCGAGCAACGCAACCCGCAG
>JAGQQT010000880.1 GCA_020426065.1 Planctomycetaceae bacterium
TGAAAGATCAGACGTAACCAAAGTCAAAATAGTTCCCCCATTTGAGAGACACTACACTAGAAGGAGACTTTCCTTGCCTGTTCGACTTTTCAGCAATACCAATACTAAGCCAGCATGCCTGGGAGTGCCTGGAGCCAGTCATTGGACAGGATTGCGAACCACTCCCGTTCATCCACCCGAATGGTCAGACATACCTGATTATCCACCTCATGAAGTGCATTGATGCTTTGAATCTTATTGAGTCGGAATTCACCCGTAATTCTGTATCAGGCAGGGTCAATAGGATATATAGATACTCCCTTAAAGAAGAGATGTTACATGGCAAGCATCTCTTCCGTTTGCCGTTAGAATCAGGCGGCGAAGTGTTAGTCGATGATGTCTTTCGTGAAACAGTGGAGAAGAATAATTTGAAGGGCCTGCTGTTTAATCCGATTCCGCGGGTCCAATAGAGCTGGACAATTTCGATCGGTGCATTAACTATGAACAGTTGAAATCACGGCAGCGGGGTGGCCACTTAAAGAGGACTTACGACATGTCGACCAGCAATAATTCTGTACTGGCACGACTCTCTTTAGAAGGGCTCTCCATTGGCGATGCCTTTGGACAGCAATTCTTCTACCCAGGTGTACTTGAAACAGCATCTCCCGATCGTATGCCTGTTCCGCCATGGGAATACACTGACGATACAGAGATGGCAATTGCGTTGACTCAGACTTTGGAGGAATACCAGGAAATCAATCAGGACGTTCTCGCCCAAAAATTTGCTGAGCGATTTCTTATCAATCCACATCGTGGATATGGCGCCGGGGCACGAGAGCTGCTGATAAGTATCGCCAGAGGAGCGGACTGGAAATCTGAAAGTCATGGCATGTTTGGCGGCTCTGGCTCTTATGGAAATTGAGCAGCCATGCGTGTTGCACCTCTGGGAGCCTGGTTCGCCGAGGACATCGACAAAGTCATCCATGAGGCAACACTCTCTGCAGAAGTCACGCATACTCATCACGAAGGGGTTGTGGGAGCGGTGGCAGTCGCCTTGGCTGCGAGCTGGGTGGTTCGCCGACAACAACAGAATCATTCCCAACCAGCACCCCATTTATTGCCGTGGGTAATCTCTCATCTCGAAAATTCCGAAGTCAAAAAACGATTGGAATGGGCTGCCACTTATCCTCTGGAGACCTGGCAGTTCACAGTTGCTTCTGAAGTAGGAAGTGGGCACCAGATCAGTGCCCAAGACACAGTCCCTTTCTGCCTGTGGATGGCCGCTGCTCAGCTTGATAATTTTTGCGAGGCCATGTGGACCACTGCCCGCGTGGGCGGCGACATCGATACCAATTGTGCAATCATCGGCGGAATTGTTGCTCTCAATGTTGGCCAAGAGGGATTCCCTGAGATCTGGAAACAAAGCCGCGAAACATTGAAGTGGTGATGCAGGAAGTACTATGCATTGCCCCGCTCACCTGTGCATGAACCGGTTTGGCCGGTAGAGTGTCCTGATCTGCTGATGTGGGCTGTTTGTTCACATCGATTCACCCTCTTAATCAGATCCGACATTCAAAGTCTCTCTCATGCTGCTCACTATCTCGACCGAACATTTTCCGGCCAGTGATCTTGGTT
>JAGQQT010000881.1 GCA_020426065.1 Planctomycetaceae bacterium
GTGTTGCCTCATGGATGATTGTTTCCCGCAGGGTCGGATCCAGCGCTGCCAGACCGGTGAAGGATGAAAGGGAGGAGTCGACATTGATCGCCACATTTCCTTCCTTGTCAAACAGGGCGACCCGATTCGTCAGTCGCTCATAGTAGCCAGCCAGTCCCTGTGTATTCCGGATCCCATCCCGGGCAGCGTAGTTGTCAAACTCCGCCTGATTAGGAAAGACAATCGCGACGAGGGGAAACTCCGGTTCCTGGATCGCAAACTGACGCACCGAGAAGTAGCTCCAGAATTCCCGATAAACCTGATCAAACAGGTCTGCATAGGGTCCCGCTTTCCCCTCCGGAGCGACAATGAGATATCGTTCCGACCCTTTGATTTCATACCCGCGCCCAAATTCCTTCCTCAGTTGACTCCGCAGTTCCATGCCAGACCAGGGACGAAAAACAGGGGCTTTGACTTTGAAATCCGTCACGCTCTGAAACGGGACATTGACCAGTTTGCCGTCCTGCTGCATCAGCAGGCAGGACTGACTGTCATGAAACACCTGGCAACCCTGAATCGCTTTCCCATTGGACGTCACCTCAAGCAGAGGATCGGCAGCCTGAACGGTTGATGCCGCCAGCAACGTAATCAGCAGCACAAACAGGATTCCGTATTTCATTCACGATTCTCCGGGCAGGAATAAGAATGTTCCAACAAGCTTAGGTTCTGGATGAACGAGCATGGAAACAGTTGCCAGAAAGAACGGTTACCTTGTCAGAATTTCTGCTGATTATTCCAGATGAGATTCTCCATGTTGCCAAAACGCAACATCCGGAAACCTTTTCAATTCAGATCCTGCGGGGAATTCCGGTTGTCCCTCCTTCCAAATACTTCCTAGAATTGCCCAAACTCATCTGACAAGGATCTGGCGATGTATGGACTGTTCAAAACGAATTCCCTCATCTGTCGTTGTGGACTCTGGCTGGGGATCTGCCTGATTTCCTTTTCCAGCTGGAACGTTCCATCAGTTCGAGCGGAGGATCAGGATTCGATCGCCATTCGACTGCATACGGATGTGAATTTCCAGTTGTTGCTTCCCAAAATCCGTCCCAATGGTCTGGCCAGTCAGCAATGGGCAGAGATCTTCCGCCAGTTCGATGTCCTGCTGCAGATAAGGCAACCGGTATCCACCGATAAGCCAGGCATCGATCAGCAGATACTCGGAACAACCCGTCGGGTTACTGTCACTGCTCAGCTGGACTCCAATGGTGATATCGTGCTGGCCGAGAAGCGGTTCCGCCGCAGCGATGTGGTCAAATTGGGTGAATGGATTCGGGAATTGAAAACGTATGGTGCTCAGGGGGCTCCGGAAGATGCTCCGCTCTGGGGGCTCCAGAAAGCCGAATTCCTTAAACTGCAGACGGACTTGAGAAAGCCGGTTTCCGCGGAGACTTTGGGGCGACCGATGACCGAAGCCCTCTCCTTGCTCGATCTGCCCCTGTCTTATCCGGTGGCCTTCTCCTCGGATGCCGCCCGCATTCTGCAGCAGGAGTCTCTCACCACCCGGAATGAATTACAGCAGGTCGCCAAAGGAACCGCCCTGGCAATCCTGCTCCGGGAAATGAACCTGGCCT
>JAGQQT010000882.1 GCA_020426065.1 Planctomycetaceae bacterium
AGTCCGCACAGGGAAAAATTTCTGCAGGTCAAAAAATCCCGGGACATCGGCAGGCAGAGTGGTGACCATCATGGGCGGCCGCTGCGACTGGACGTCACATGAACAACTCCTATGATACGCTCATGAGCACCAGAGAAGGGGTTCTGAATGGGAATGTGACCCGAATTTCGGATCTGGTTCCGTTAATGGAACAGGAACCTGGGCTGGCGCAATTGCTGGGTGCGCTGAATCAGGGCCGGAGTGGTACCATTGATGGGGCCTGGGGTTCTGCGCGCGCTCTTTCCGCAGCCGTTTTCGTCAGAAACTGCCCGGGAATTGCGGTAGTGATCGCTCCCCGAGCCTCCGATGTAGATGATTATGCGGTCGATCTGCGGGAATTTCTGGATGTTGAACCTGCATTATTCCCTGTGATTGACGGCAGTCTGCGGCAATGGAGCCCCAGCGATCCTGCCTATGCCCAGCGGATGATGCTGCTCAAATCTCTCAGTCCGGAAAACACGGGTGCTCGCCCCAACTGCATTGTGACTTCCATCGAAGCCCTCATGCAACCTGTTCCTTCCGCTGCCCAGATGCGGGAAGTCACCCGCCGCATCGCTGTCGGGCAGACGCTGGACCTGGAAGAGTTCAGCGGCTGGCTGGTCTCCTGCGGTTTTGAGCGGACAACGGCCATCGAATTACCTGGAGAATTCGCCGTGCACGGGGGGATTGTGGATATCTATTCCACCGATTCCCCGGCTCCTTATCGGATCGAAATGTTCGATGATGAAATCGAATCGATCAGAACGATTGATGTCGCTTCGCAGCGCAAGATTGAGCAACTTAATGAAATCAACCTGACACTGTTTGCCCTCAACAGTGACTCGAGCGTGAAGGGACGCTGTCAGCCGGAAAAGGAATTCACCCAGCACCTTAGCAGTTTTCTTGCGGAGGACAGCTGGTTCATTCTTTCTGAACTTCAGGAACTGCTGGATGAGGGGAAGTTGTACCTGGATCGGCTCGATCACCGCGAAGGGCTGTTTCATCCCCGGGGAGCGTTGGAAGCCTGCACTCAGTTTCCTTCGGTAAGTATCTCGGCAATTTCTGCCGGGAGCTTTGAGGAGAGCTGTGATCTGCGCTCCGAATCGATCGAGCGGTTTGCGTTTGGAGATGCCGATCCTCTGCAGGAACTGGCCAGCTCTCTGGGGAAAGAGGAAAGTGTTCTGCTGTGTTGCCTCAACGAGGGCGAACAGTCCCGGCTCACTGAACTGATTCAGGAAAAGCATCCCGAACTGGTGGGGCGAGCCCGCTTGTGTATAGGCCGCTGTTCGAAGGGATTCCGGCTGGTTTCACAACGGTTACTCGTTGTCAGCGATCATGAGTTGTACGGTCGGCGGGATGTGCGTCCGAATCGTAAAAAACGCACGCTGCAGACTAGGGCGATCGACAGTTTTCTGGAACTGTCCGAAGGAGATCTGGTTGTTCATATCGGACATGGAGTGGGCAAATATCGCGGCATGAAAGTCGTCGAGACCGAACAGCATGCCCAGGAGCATCTGATTGTCGAATTCGCAGATCAGGTGCGGATCTTTGTGCCGGTTTCCCTGATTCATCTGGTGCAGAAGTATGTGGGAG
>JAGQQT010000883.1 GCA_020426065.1 Planctomycetaceae bacterium
GATTTGTTGCTTTGATCCCACGGTCGTTGTTGTCCGTCTGAAGCAAGTCTTCCCCGAGGTCGAAGTGATCCCCGAAGATTTCGCCTGGCGAGACTACGACTCGTTCAAGCGTCGGGGCGCAGTCGATGGTGCCATACGGATCGCTGAAAATGATGCACGGCGTCGCGGGCCGATCTGGACATTTCACTTTCCAGCAACTGGAGAGAAACCGATCAAGGGCAAGGCGGAGCGATATAACGTCCAGATAATGAGTGAAGAACCCATTCCCGAACCATTGCGGACACGGTTCATGGCCTTCCTCAACGAACTGAAATTCGCCCCTTGCGTGACCGTGAAGTCGATCAGACTGGAAGGCAACACGGAGACTCCAGCGTAGGCAGCAATCGTAGGTCAGGCTCCCGCCTGATGACCTGTTTCCAGGCTCCGAATATCTAACTGTCAGGCAGGAGCCTGACGTACAAAACTGCCAATACATGATCCAACAGGTAGAACCCCGTGAGTGACGAAGTTTTCATGCTCGAATCAGTTCACAACACGTCCCGTCGTGCTGCTGTGTTTGAGGATGATGGGACATCCGGCTGGCTGTACCTGTCGGGGGTTGGTGATCGAAAACCGATTGCAGATGTCTGGATTCATAATCGAATCAACGCTCCCCAGGCCTCTGAAATTGCGAACTATCGTGGCGGTCCTCCGCCTGCTGCTGCCGGTTTTGCTGATGACTCAACGATTTGCCATGCCCCTGAGAATCACACCTGGACATTTACCTGGTACGAAGATGGTGAGGCGGTTGTCATGCATTGTGATGGTGTTCCGATTGCGATGCTGATCGCAACTGAACCTCATGGCTGGTCACGAAATCTGAAGCGTGATGGACCATGGGGAAACAGATGGGACGAAGAACGCTATAATGCGGTGACCCAGAAGGTCATCTGATCAGGATGTCAACCGGAGTAGCTGAGAGCGTTGGATTTGAAATCCGAGTTTGCAGTGGCTGTCCGGTTACGGTTCTCCTCATGAATGAGCAGTGCACAGTCCGATGAACTGGATCGTCTATCACATTGTGAGCGGTCACTCGTACTTCACGGGCGTTGCCCTGTTGGTTGTTGCTGCTGTTGCATCAGTGCAGCCTCGACCGATCTTCTCGCGGATTGCGGTATTCGCTTATTTGCTCGGCTGCATTTCCATCATGGTGTCGTCTACAGCGGTCCCGGTCTGGCTGGCGGTCGCAGGTGTTGCTGTTACCTTCGGGTGGATTGTTGCCCGCTTCAGGGTCAGGTTGCGTCGCAAAGCATGTTACGGCGTTCTCACCGTTGCAATCATTGCCGCACTCTTTGAACTTCCCTACCACATGACACCGAGATTGAATCCAGCAACTGATCGCACTGTTACAGTGATCGGTGATTCGATCACTGCCGGCCTGGGAGGTGATGATCGCTCAGAAACCTGGCCTGCTATTCTGGCACGTGAGAAGAACCTCGCGATGCAAGACTTCTCCCACATGGGTGATACTGCTGCATCTGCGCTGAAACGTGTCCGCAGCCACGAGCCGAATTCCTCAATCGTGATTATCGAAATCGGTGGTAATGATATTCTGGGCTCAACAACACC
>JAGQQT010000884.1 GCA_020426065.1 Planctomycetaceae bacterium
CAGGCCAAAACAGATGTGCAAAGCAAAAAAGACAACGCGATGCCGTCTCACGGCTCTCCTGTGCATCATCTGTACTGTACTGATTCTGCCCGCGCACCTCACTTATGCAGAGTCTACTCCAGCGACTCAGCAGGACACTCAACCAGATATCGTGGTGATTCTGGCCGATGACCAGTCTTATGGTGATTTTGGTTTCATGGGAAACCGGTCCGTCAGCACACCACATCTGGATCAGCTGGCTGCGGAGTCTGCCCGCTTTCCCAACGGCTATGTGCCCATGTCGGTCTGCCGGCCTTCCCTGGCCACATTTCTGACCGGTCTTTATCCGCATCAGCACGGCGTTTATTTCAATCATCCTCCGCCTGGACTGCGTGATCTGCGAGCCCTCTCCGGTGAGGACTATCGGGCCCGTCGTCAGGCAGCCGAACGACTGGTCGGCTCGCTCCCAACACTGCCACGACTGCTGGCCAGGCAGGGATACCAATGCCTGCAGACTGGCAAACACTGGGAAGGGGATTATCGAAATGCCGGTTTCACTGCGGGCATGACAACCGGACTGCCTGCTGCCGATCATGACTGGCTGCATGGAACCCGGCAGCAGGAGAATGGAGAGTGGGTCGCTCATGGAAATGGAGACCAGGGACTGATCATTGGCCGTACCACAATGCAGCCGATCCGGGATTTCGTTCAGACTCATCCGGAAGATCCACTGCTGATCTGGTACGCTCCGTTCCTTCCGCACGCTCCCTTTGATGCACCCGAGAAGTATCATCAACAACTTGCGGACCAATCTATTCCTGATCACCTGAGGGATTACTACGCAGAGATTGCCCGCTTCGATGCCACCGTTGGCGAACTGCGATCCATTCTGGAGGAAGCCGGCAGGAGCCGAAACACGGTTTATGTTTTTGCCAGCGATAACGGTTTTCAGCCTCGCACTGACGGAACCGAACGGGCGGACGGCCGATCCAAGTTGAGTGTCTACGAAAACGGCTTACGCACTCCGATTCTGATTCACTGGCCTGCAAAAATCCCTCCCGCTGACTATCCCCAGGTTGTGCAGACGATTGACCTGTTTCCAACTATTCTCGCGATCGCGGGCACTGAGAATACTGAGGGCCCTGAATTTCCGGGACAGAACCTGCTTCCGGCAATTACTGGAAAAGCGGAACTGGTTGACCGCCCTGCATTCGGAGCCATCTATCCCAATGACGCCACCAGCCTGAGCCATCCCGAACAGCATGCCAATGCGGTCTGGTGTCGCTCGGGAAACTGGAAACTGGTCCTGAGCGCGAATGGTCCTAATCCGCTGCCGTCCGCGCTGTACAACCTGAACGAAGATCCGCAGGAAAAACACAACCTGTTCGGAAAACCCGAATCACTTTTCATTCAACATGAGTTGACTTCTTTGATCAGTCACTGGTGGCCGTATCGGGACTGGGAACTACCAGAGAATTGAGGAACAATATGCAGATTGAATTCCCACCATTGAATCGACGTCAGTTCTGCGCCGGCCTGTCGGCCAGCCTGCTGGGTTCCTCGCTGCCACTGTTTGCAGCGGAGAAAACGGACAGCGAAGCCACTGAGTTCCAGCTCAAATAT
>JAGQQT010000885.1 GCA_020426065.1 Planctomycetaceae bacterium
GACCAGATGAGGTTCCTTGGGGAACCGCACTGATGGGCTCGGGGAACAGAACCTACGGACAAGAACTGCGTGGGGAAGGTCGGGGAACATTTCTGACATTCGCACATGCCATGAGACTGGCGTCGCATCCGCAGTTTTCGGAATCTGTGCGTGGCATGAAACAGGAAGTACAGACAACCGTTTCCGAGATGGCATTGCGGGTTGAAAAGTCGCAGATTGTGGTGAGCGGAAAGATCAGTGGAACGCCCCCGGTTTATGGAGTGGTTGCGTATTTCGATCCGGCAGGGCATGGCGATTACGATTCTCTGACCTCAACGGCAGTTCCCTCAGCGGATGGTTTATTTGAAATTCGCAGTCCAGACCTTCCTGCTGGAACCAGTGGACAACTCCGGTTGATTCCATTGCACGTCAATGGTGCCATTGCCTCTCCTCCCGTGAGGGGACAGCTGGCATATTCCTATCGGGTTTCTGCAGAAGGAAAACCAGATGTTGAGGAAGCGGCCTTGCGACTCGAACTGGCAGAGTTTCTGCGGGCACTGGAAACAAATCAACGGCAGTTGGCAGAGGCAATGCTTTCTTCCATCCAGTCCGTCAGGGGAAAGAGAATCGCTGGTCGTCTGCTTCATCCACCAGAGAGAACTCTGAGCCCGCAGGGAGTTGCTCAGGAAGTTCACACGATCCCACTCTCGGAATGCCGACCGGAGAAGGTTCAGGTTGGCTGGGCTCGCCCGGCTTATGACCGAATTCCAGATCCGGCGGTGTTGCTGGAATCTGCCGGTCAGATTTTTGAGACCGGAATCTATGCGCATGCAGAATCGGTCCATCAATATGATCTGGGGCAACGCTGGCAAAAACTGACTGGCCAGGTTGGTCTCGCTTCGGGTCAACCGGGAAGTGTGCAGTTCCAGATTCGGGGAGATGGGAAAACTTTGTGGACATCACGTCGGATTGGCCCGGAAGAGCGGGAGTCTTTTGAGATCAGTGTCGAAGGTCTCCAGAAACTCGAATTGTTGACCTCTCCCACAGATGATGGAAAAAACAACGACTGGGGCTTATGGCTTAATGTTCGATTGCAGCGACCGTAAGGGATGCGGATTCAGAAACGAATGTGCATTGATGGATATCAGAAGAATAAGCTGGTCCTGTACTTAAGTTGAGAACTGCCACGATACGATTGTACAAACAACAGATTTCTGCTGGATTAAGTTAACCAGACAAAATGGTATGATTTTTCCTCCTGGGAAAGCCGAGACGGTGAAAAAGTCACCTGAAGCAGAAAGTTCAGAAGGAGACAGAATTTAGTTTCTTTCAAAAACAGATTTGGTATCCTGAACACGAATGGAATGTGTTAAACGAATAGAAACAGACAAGGAAAAATGCTCTTTGAGCATCTCGGTCCAGGGAAGAGACCGGCCTGGCAAACGAAACTGATTCACGGTTCTTCTGCATAGGACGTTGGGACAGCCTGCGGTACGCGTGGAATTGGGTCTTCCAACCGGTTGTTTTCTTCTCTAACAGATCGATCCGCTCATATATGGACGCAATCCTTTCCGGATATCAGGTCAGTCAGCCTGCATGGCTGTATCTGTCGGCCATGC
>JAGQQT010000886.1 GCA_020426065.1 Planctomycetaceae bacterium
AGAAGAGGTCGTCTCGAAAACTACCGTGCTTGATGGCAGAGTGAAGATCCCGGTTGGTTGCTGCGATAATTCGGACGTCCACCGTCCGCTCTTTCTCTTCCCCGATGCGACTGACCTTGCGAAAGCCCGGCCCGGCCCCGGTTATGGGCTGGAGCACTCGGAGGAGCTTGGCCTGAGTTTCCAGATCGCATTCTCCGACTTCATCCAGAAAGAGAGTCCCTCCATCTGCCGCCACGAACGCCCCATCCCGATTCTTGTCGGCTCCAGTGAATGCTCCCTTCACGTGCCCGAAGAGTTCGGACTCCAGCAGAGATTTTGGTAATGCGGCACAATTGATCGCGATGAAAGTCTTGTCACGGCGAGGGCTGGCTCGATGGATCGCTTGAGCGAACATTTCTTTCCCCGAACCACTCTCGCCAAGAAGAAGCACAGAGACTCCCCGCATGGCTGCTCGCTTGGCTCGTCCAACAGCGTCCCGAACTGCCCGGCTATCTCCGACGATGTCCTCGAATCCCTCGACTTCCGATGGCGATTCGGATGCCAAGTGCTGTAGGTGAGAGTCCGGGTTCTTCAGGACATCGGGGATGACGTCGATGAGGTCGAACGGGACATCGGTTACCCACGACTTTCCGTCTCGCGATGTTTCGTAAAATGTGGCTGGATACCGAGTCTTGCCCAGCAACAATAGCACCGCCGTCATCGCTGGCGTACCAGGGCTCAGGTGGAGGCAGAGCTCGGTTTCCGCCCATGACTTCTGTTCTTTAAGGCCCGCCAGTTCTCGGTCGGTGATTTCAAATATTCGTGCGTAGTCCGTGGGCTTCGCGAGTTCGACCTCGACGATCTCAGCCGACTGCCCCACCCAGGATTGAAACCACCCATTCCACTCCGGGTCGTAGTTACTGATGAGGCGGATCGCGTCGAATTTCTGGGTAGTGAGTAGTGTCTTGGTCGGTCCAACACTGCCCTCTGACGCAGGATCGGGCTTGATGCGGTCGAGAATCTGCTTCGCCCGACTGGCGGACAGCGAACCTGCCAGCCCTCTCAGGTCGTTATGTCCAATCCACTGATACAAAACTCTTCGTTTCGCCATGCCACCAATCCAATTGTGATATCACAATCTTGATTGTACAGATTTTACAGTGTGGCAGCAAAGTCGCAGGAGCCATAGACAATTGAACAATCACCTTCAGTCTGGCGTTGAGATTGCAGCATTCTCCAGGTATCAGGTCGTACTAATCGAGTTTCCAACAGGGTTGACGAACTTGATTCCTGGTCGTCGCTCCCTTTTGATGGTCTGGGTTTCGCAAAAGAGAGCACTCCGTGACATTTAAAGTCAGGTCGTCTCTTCGTCAATGGTGATCGTATTCATGAAAGCAATGCCAAATCCACAGGAATCGTCAACTTAAAATCTGTTCTGCTTTACATATCGCTTCTTCAAGTCTTTTCCGTGTGTTTGTTGTGAGGCGATTGACTCCGAGTTCACGGGCAATGGAAGTTGTTGGGTCTGTATCCGCAAGACATTCCTTGTGGGTTAGAATGAACCCGCATAACTCTGCCAAAGGGATTTCGCCGATCGATCGTGATTGGAAAGATT
>JAGQQT010000887.1 GCA_020426065.1 Planctomycetaceae bacterium
TCAGCCAGTCAGATGCAGGCCTTCATCGATCACTATGTGAATCTGTCCGGCTCCGTCCGCAAGCAGAATGATGATGATGCAGGGACGGCTGAGTATGATCGCCAGGCACTTCTGAAAGTCGACACACTCAGGCAGGCAGCCATTGAACTGCTGCGTTGATCGACTGGATTCATCGCCTCATGAGATGAATCTGCGTCTTATGACGGGTGGCACTGGCTCTGCCAGTGTGTTCTGGAACCAATCACATCACTGGCAAAGCCAGTGGCACACCAATTATTTATTTCCATCTGAATGAGTCAGGAATCAAGCGTCTTAAAGTCTCACTTTTCGAAATGGCTACTCAACGGCACAGATGAGGCACTTGAGGTAGGCATTTTCCGGGCACTGGAGACTGACGGGATGGTCAGGCGACTGCCCTCGCGCTTCGAGGAGTCTGATAAATCGGCCCGCCTGGCTGCCAGCCAGCTGAATACTGTTGAGGAATTCTTCTTCGGAAACCAGGCCGGAACAGCTGCAGGTCACCAGAATCCCCGGACTTTTGAGTTTCCGTAACGCCGCCGCGTTCCACTTGTAATAGGCCTTGAGGGCACGATCCACTCCGCCACGAGAACGGGCAAACTTGGGTGGATCCAGAATGATGCTGTCAAATTGCCGATCTGTCTGCTCCAGATAACGAAGTCCTTCGGACACCTGAAAATCGATGCGATCAGCCAGCTCATTCAGCTCAGCATTTTTAGCAGCCAGTTCCAGTGCAGACGCAGAGGAATCGACGCAGGTGACTTTCTCTGCCAGCCCATACTTGAGTGCATTCAGGGCAAAGCCACCGGAGTAGCTGCACAGATCGAGCACCTCCCCGAACAGGTATCGAGCGGCGACTTTCCGGTTATCACGCTGATCATAATAGAAGCCGGTTTTCTGGCCTTCACGTAAATCGATCTGATAATCGAGGTCATTTTCGTGAATGTATAGTGGCGAAGGTGGCGGATCTCCCCGGAGCGGGCCGTCCTTCAGCATGATGCCTTCTGCAGCGGTCATTCCCTTTTCCGTGCGGAGCATGATGCCAAATGGCTGCAGGACACGGTCGAGAATGTTGCAGATCATTTCCTGACGCATCGCCAGAGCGAGGCTGGTAAACTGCACGCAGATCCAGTCGCCAAAACCATCCACGGTCAATCCGGAAAGCCCGTCTGCTTCGCTGAATACGAGCCGGGACATCTTCCAGTCCCGATCGTGGGGAAAGAGCCGTTGTCGTAATCGGACTGCGGATCGAATTCGCTGTTCGAAGAATTCTTCATCGATCGCAACATTGAGATCCCAGGAATAAAGCCGGACCCGGATGTTACTGAGTGGATTGTAGAGCCCACGGGCAATTGGCTGACGCTGATCGGTGACCAGCAGAACCTCCGCTCCCTCTTTCAGTCCGGCCGGTTCCGTAGCGATTGCTCCGGTAAACACCCAGGGATGTCCAGCAAAAAACGGCTGAGCCTTGCGGGGCTTGAGTATGATTTGAGGAAGTTCGTCGAGATTGGGCACCAGAGAAGAATCCTGATCAGTCAAACAGGCACGAAGAGTTCGTATCCGATACCCTATCCAT
>JAGQQT010000888.1 GCA_020426065.1 Planctomycetaceae bacterium
CGTATCCCGGATTGAATGACCAGCTTACCGGGCAGGTCAGATCCGGCGCTTCAGTGACTCGGTCTGGTCGGGTGCTTTTATTTGACTCCACATTTCTTAAAGTTCCCATGCTTGAGCGTCGTACCCCCGCGGGATACGACGCTCAAATCACAGGTTTTTACCGACAGATTACGTCATGGGCGATTTGCCCGATCATTTTCCCGCATAGCAGGAATTGCCCGGATTCGAGGTTCTCGATGTTCCGGGAGCCCCCAGTGTTTGGTGGGAGCGGGTGGCGTATGGAATACGCAAAATCAAAGTACCAGAATAACTGAAGTACTGATTAAGGTAATGTAAAGGGTTAACGGAAATGGTAATAGGAAACTAAACGTAACGTAATCTGACACCTACTGAGAGAATGTACTCGGACGTTGACGTGGGAAAGTCGCGTTCTGGGGATTAGATTCGGTTTCTGCTCTCCATTGGCGGCGCCAGGAATTAATTTCTTTCTTCCAGGCTTTCATTGCATTCATCATGGTGGAGCGGATGGCCTTCTTTTGGATATTACGAAGTCCAAGTTCCAACGTGATGTCGGCAATGCGTTTGAACGTCACTTCCGGGCTTGTGGAGAGTGCAGGTCCCATGGATTGGATCCAGCCGTTACAACGTTTCCAGGCGTTGTGTGGGCTGGGGGCCTCCCTGAGGTTGTCCCGCAGTTCCTCGAACTTCGTCTCCGGTATAGAGTATTCGAGTCCACTCTCTCCCCATCTCGTAAGTAGTCCCAGGATCTGGATTTGAGCCCGGGGGTTTTCAAGGTTGCACGGCGGACCATCTTTTCGTTTGAGCTGCATGCCGTGTTCCTGCAGCAACGAGTTCGAGTGAGCCAGGACAGCGTGTGCCTGGGTTTCACTTTCACACAGGTAGATGAGATTGTCAGCGTACCTGCATAGTTCTACCTCTTTGAAGGATCTGTGGATATCCATCTCCAGGATGTGATGGAGGTGGATATCGAGTGCCAGAGCGCTGTAAGGGCAACCCTGGCGCAGACCGCGTTCCTCCTCGATTTCATTTCCATAGACAATTGTCCTTATTATGTGAAGTAAATCATCATTACACTTGAAATGGGCATGGCTGTCCATGACATTTTTTCGCAGGACCGATGGGTAACAGTTCTCCACATCGTCCGGGGCGATCCAGAAATGATTGGTTTGTCTGATCTTGAATTCCAGACGGATCAGAATCTGCGGGACCGAACGTAGCCGTAACTTCTTCTTAAAGTGTTTATACAAGTAGGTGTGTAACGCTTTGGCCACAATCCGATCACGAACGGTCGGGATCGATAAAATTCTCGTCCCGCCTGCAGACTTGGGGATAGGCACTTCGCGAACAGGTTGAGGTTGGTAGCTCCGTTCGAGGATTGATGAGCTCAGTTCATGTGCGAACGAGAACCATTCGTAGTAGCCGAAGTCATGCAATCTGATTCCATCAATACCAGGGGAATTCCCGCCGCCCTGTTTAAGGTCTTCAAGGGCAGCCGTCAGATTGTCAACGGAAGCGAATTTCTTCAGATCAAAATCGTTGGGTTTCCCGACATATGCTTTGCCATGGAAGC
>JAGQQT010000889.1 GCA_020426065.1 Planctomycetaceae bacterium
CTGGCGATGTGTCCCATTGATGACAGTTGACAGAGTACCATTCGTACGAAACCATAAACTCATCCAAATCCAATCGAAACTTCTAATGAAAAGTCACACATGCTCAAACAGCCATTAATCGTTCTTTCATGCATGCTGATGTGTCTGGCAACTGCGACTGCTGAGCCGCCCGTTCGTCTTTATGATGCTCCTGGCGCGCCGCCATTCATAGTGTTGAAACCCGGTGAAGCACCACCGCTCGATGCCTGCGATAATTTTGTCATCGGGCCGGAATATGTGCCGGCTCCCGAACTCAAAGTTGTAGAGGGTATTCCCCAGGGGGAAGTGCTGCAGTTCACAATCGACTCGAAAGAGACCAGAATCTTTAATCCCGGAATTGCTCGAAATGAATTTGGAACCGTCGATCCGCAGAATCCCAAAACACTCTTCGTCGATACTCACGAAATCGACTATGTGCGGCAGATCACCGTCTATATTCCTGCTCAGCATCAACGTGGCGAGGAAGCCCCATTTATGGTGGTCCACGATGGCCCTAAGGGTAAGCCAGACATGTCTATGCCTCACATCCTGGACAACCTGATCGCACAGCAGCGAATTCCTCCAATCATTCTGATTCAGATCGCAAATGGTGGCGGCGACGCCCAGGGCCATCAGCGAGGCAGGGAATATGACAACATGTCAGGGTTGTTTGCAGAATACATCGAAACCGAGGTCCTACCCCGCGTCGAAAAGAATTATCAGCTGAAGTTGACGAAGGACCCCGAGGGGCGTGCTGCAATGGGTTCCAGCTCCGGTGGGTCGGCGGCACTGATCATGGCCTGGTTTCGTCCTGATCTTTATCGGCGCGTGCTCACAACATCTGGCACATTCGTCAACCAGGCATGGCCATTTGATCCTGAATATCCTGATGGGGCTTGGGGATTTCACAAGACGATCATCCCGAACAGCCCCAAAAAGCCAATTCGAATATTTATCTCAGTGGGAGACCGAGACAACTTCAATCCTAACGTGATGCGTGACGGCATGCATGACTGGGTCGAAGCAAATCATCAAATGGCCAAGGTACTCAAGGCCAAAGGCTATGAATATCAGTATCTGTTTTGTCGCAATTCAGGGCATGGAATCCGCAACGCCAGGGAACAGTTTCTCCCTCACGCCATCGAATGGGTGTGGGCAGGTTATGGAACCAGGAAAATTCATTAATCGGAATCAGTCAAATCCGTGGAGCTTTTCCATGAACCGTAGCGGGTAGTGACAGTGCGTTATGCTGTCCAATCCTGTTTCGGATTTCAGGAATACAACAAATCCAGCAGACTGGCATCGCCGAAGCTGTCGTAGTCTGCGCTCGACTCCTCCTCTTCGTCAGCTGGTTTGAGCAGGGAAGCTGACTGTGTTGTGGCAGAGGGTGCCGAGGAGGTTGTTTCCGTGGCTCCACTCCAGCGACCTGCAATGTCCGGGGTGCTGGTTTCTTCTGCTTCCTGTTTTGTTGGGGCTGGAGGAATAACAATCTCGTCGCTGGTCGCTTTCGGCTGGAAGTCGCCGCCGTTGACGAACTGCCAGTTGACCGGAGCCCACATCTCGGCCACGCG
>JAGQQT010000088.1 GCA_020426065.1 Planctomycetaceae bacterium
GAATCAATCCGATCAGAACTGATAGAAAAAAAATGAACCGGACGAAAAATGACGGATGTCTATTTTAACTGATCCAGGATCGCGTCATAAACTTCGCTCACCAGGAACGGTTTCCCTTTCACCTTATTATATCCTTGAGCATCCACCAGATAAGTGGATCGCAGCAAGAGGCGGAGCTGACCACAGTTTAATTCGGGCACCAGCACCTTTTTGTATCGCTTCAGAATCTCACCCAGATTCCGGGGGAATGGATTCAGATAACGCAGATGAGCCAGAGCCACCTTGTGACCATCCTTTTGTGCCCGCTGCACAGCAGTTCGAATGGAACCGTAAGTTCCACCCCAGCTCACTACCAGCACATCACCTGAGTCCGGACCTTCAATGGCCTGCTCAGGAACATGATCAGCAATTCCGGCAATTTTTCTGGCGCGGGTTTCGATCATGTGCTGATGATTGTCAGGATCGTAACTCACATTTCCGGTTCGGTCCCATTTTTCGAGGCCACCAATCCGGTGCTCCAGACCTGCGGTTCCGGGAATCGCCCACGGCCGAACCAGTCGATCATTTCTCAGGTAGGGGAGGTAAGCCCCATCGTTACCGTTTGGTTCGAGCGGATGCTTGAAGTCAATCGGCTTGAGAGTAGAGATCTCGGGAATCCGCCAGGGTTCAGCCCCATTGGCAATGTAACCATCGCTGAGCAGGAAAACAGGAGTCATGAACTCCACTGCCAGTCTCATTGCTTCGCGGGCCGCATCAAATGCATCCGCTGGCGTGGCTGCAGCCACAATCGGCATGGGACATTCGCCATTGCGACCAAACATGCTCATCAGCAGATCAGCCTGTTCCGTCTTGGTAGGAAGCCCTGTACTGGGTCCGCCACGCTGCACATTGATAATGACCAGCGGCAATTCCGTGATCACGGCCAGCCCGATCCCTTCCGACTTCAAAGCAATCCCGGGACCACTGCTGGCCGTTACGGCAAATGCACCACCGAAGGCAGCCCCGACAGTCGCGGTAATCGCAGCAATTTCATCTTCCACCTGGGCAGTCCGCACACCGAAGTTCTTCAGGCGGGACAACTCATGCAGAATATCGGAAGCTGGCGTGATTGGATATCCGGCATAAAACAGATCTTTGCCGGAGGACCTTGCCGCTGCGACCAGACCGAATGCCACCGCTTCGTTCCCGGTAATCTTTCGGTATTTCCCTGGTGGCAACTTGGCCGGGGGCACTTTGTAGTGAACCGTGAAAGCCTGAGTGGAATATCCAAGGTCATAACCTGCCTTCAGGGCGGCCAGGTTGGCATCAACCAGTTCCGGACGCTTGGCAAACTTCGCCTTCACCCAGTCCTGTGTCGGCGTGGCATCCCGATCATACAACCAGTAAACCAGCCCCAGGGCAAAGAAGTTTTTACAGCGATCCGCCTCTTTCAGAGACAAACCCAACTCGGTAACGGAATCCCGAGTTAAGCGGGTCATATCCACCTTGTGGACACGGTATCCGGCCAGCAGATCATTATCTTCATCAAGTGGATTTTTTTCATATCCTGCTTTGGCCAGACCCGACTTGTCAAACGCGTCCTGATTGACAATCAGGGTTCCACCACGCTTCAAATCCGGCAGGTTCGTTTTGAGAGCGGCAGGATTCATCGCCACCAGGGTGTCGACTTCATCGCCGGGCGTATAAACGTCCTTACTCGAAAAGCAGATCTGATATCCGGAAACCCCGTTGAGTGTTCCGGCAGGAGCACGAATTTCAGCGGGGAAGTCTGGCAGAGTGCTCACATCGTTTCCGAACACGGCGGAAACGTTGGTGAACTGCGTACCGACCAGCTGCATACCATCGCCGCTGTCACCACAAAACCTGATTACAACGGCATCAACCTGTTCGGTCGTCCGAAAATTTCCATTTCCGCTTGTTGGCACATCCACTGATGACATGGTCTTGTCTGGCTCCCTAGGGAAAATCTATTCGCTGCCCGTTCGAATGAGCGATCCGATCGAGTCCTGGACAGTGAGGTCAGATAGGTGTAATCAGCCCGAAATTCGAGCCCACCCCGGTTTGTTAGGGTTTTACCTTGAGGGATATCGGCAAATTGCACGCTGCAATCCGAACTTCTCCCCTATCTTTTCCGTATTATCGGCATTCTTGCAACAAACTACGCAATTGGAAAGAGCGGAATATCTTGACTTGGTAACTTTGGCGGCTTTAGGCAAAGACCTGACTCCAGTTCACGGCGATGTATTTCGTGCAACCAGTCATTTCCCGTTGACCTCTTTCGCCTCGATTCATTATCCCTCTGATCCCTCCCTGTGATTTCCCATTCACAACTTCAGATCAAGTCCCGACAATGAATCCACGCCTCAAGCGGCTCTCGATACTGACAATCCTTACACTTGTCGCCTGCGTCTGTGCATTTCCCGCAAGAGCGACGGCTCAAATCCTGCTGGATGCCCGGGTTGGCCATACCGCCATGCCAGCTTTCGGCCGTGAAACGGGGATCACCCATCTGGAACTGATGCCCTATCTGATGGAAGAAGATGAATATATCTTCTTCACGGATCTCCGGGGGTTTCTGAACAATGAAGGCAACGTGGGCGGAAACGTCGGAATGGGATACCGTTTTCTGGAACCCAACCAGGTCATGCTGCTCGGGTTACATGGTGGGTATGGCGCAGACCAGTCTCTGGAAAAGATCTATCAGCAGATGTATTTCGGCCTGGAAGGACTGACCCGCTTCGGCAGCCTGACCTCCAACTTTTACTTCCCCATCGGGAACGATGAGCAGGTTCTGGAAACAACCGTCGGCAACCTTCGTCCCGTGGGAAACCAGATTGTACTGGACTCCATTGATGCAGTCGGAGTGGCGATGCGAGGTCTCGACCTGAATATCGGGGCATACCTGCCAGGCGAATTTGCTGACGAACATCAGATTGAAGCGGTTGCGACCTGGTACCATTACGAAGGATCCGGAGTCGATCGGATTGATGGGGTCAAACTGGGACTCGAAGGTCAGATTGTTCCTTCTTTGAATGCCCAGATCGGAGTTTCCAATGACCAGACATTCGGCACCAATGTCACCCTGGGAATGACATTCCGCTTCGGCAACAACGACATTCCCGATCAGCGTCTTGATCGACAGATGCGTCGGTTCACCGACAACAACTACAACGTCATCGTGAGCAAAAAAGCTGTTGTGGGAACAGCCATTCCACTCATCAACCCCACCACAGGCAATGCGTTTACAGTTCGACATGTACAGAACACGCCAATCTCCGGAGCGCCGGTTGATTATGTCGTAGTTCACGACGGTTCCGCCGAGGATCCCTACGAAAACCTGTACGATGTGCAAGGCTCCAATGCGGACATCATTTTTGTGCACCGCGGCTCCGTGATTGAAGAGCAGGTTGTCCTGCAGGAAGGACAGATGCTGATTGGAGAAGGGGCCGACTACCTGCTGAACACCTCCAACTATAACCTCATCAATCTCAACAGCGCCTTTGCCCAGGTGAGCGACCGGGCTGATCTGCCTGCTCCAATCATCCAGCCTCGCTCATTCCCCGTACCAGGACAGCAGGATGATCCTGCCAAGATTGGTCTGGTTGAAATGGCCAGTAACTCTGTACTGGCGGGCGTGACCATTGACGGCTCCAACTACGCCTCTCCCAGTGCCGGAATTCTGGCCAGTGGAATCCATGATTACCGCGTGGATGAAGTTTCCATTCGCAACACAAAGAATGAAGGTCTGCTGATCGAACAGACAACGGGTGGAATCTTCAAGGATCTGCTGGTGGAAAATACGGGCACAACTGCAGGCACCACCAATCACCAGCAATCGGTCAACGAAACTTCCGGCTGGGATGGGATCGCGATTCTCGACAACGATGGCGAACTGCAGTTTCAGGATATCATCGTGCGAGATGCTGCCGGCAGCGGTGTGGTCATTGCCGGTGGACATGGCGATGCAGTCTTTTCCAATACACTGGAATTGACGGGAAATGGAACAGCAAACACCCTGTATGCCAGCGGCCTGGAAGTACGAGATCTGGAACTGATCACAACTGTTGATGACCAGGGAACAGAAACTACCGATGATGATATTGAAACGGACATCTTCGGTCGTGTTCTGGTGGAAAGCCTGATTGTACAGAGCCCAAATGGGATCGACGGTGTTTCGATCCGCAACAGCACCGGACTGGTCGATCTGTTCGAAGTCGACATCAATACCACCAACGGGGCAGGGGTGTTTACTTCCCAGGCGGATCTGGTCAATATCCGATCGGGATCGGTCAGCTCACAGCATGAGGTTTCGGTCGCTTTAATTCCCCTCCCAATCAACAAAACGGGAGCCATCGTCACGAATGCCTCTGATGTGAACCTGCAACTGGATTCAATCTCAGCCGATGGCAGCAAGTACGGCATCAACATGGTCAACACCACGGGAACCATCCTGAGCCGGGGTGATGGCGAGGCAGGAAGCGGAGGAGTCATCAAGAATACCCAGGCCGCCATCCATGCGGTGAATTCTGGCTCAGTGGGCATGTCTTCCCCCACATTTGAGAACAACCTGCAGGTGGCCAGTCTCGATACTGTCGAAGTCTTTGATATCGTCTCAGCCAATATCACGGGAACCACACAGAGCTTCATCGATGCTCACAATGTCAAACTATTCGCCGTCACGAACTCCCTGTTTGAAGAAAACTCACTCAGTTCTGACATCGGGATCAATTACACCGCTGACGACTCGACCGCTTACGTGGCTCAAGTGGTTCGCAACACGGTCCATGAATCCCCCAAAACTTTCCTGAACGTGGCGACTCAGGGGAATGTCACCGATGCCACACTTGATTTCCTGTTTGCCAACAATTCCGTTCAGATCCTGGAAAATGGCAGCATCGCGACCACGATGAACTGGACAGGCCCCTTGTCGGCCTCTTTTGACAACAACCTGATCTCAGGAGAAGAAGGAACGCACCAGAAAGGATTCCAGATCTGGACCGGAACATCGAATGATGTGGCCGTGTTAGACGTCACCAACAACGTCATTGGCTTTGTTGGCAACAACGGAACCGCAGTGGAAATCCTGGGCGGTTCGAGCATTAATTCGGTTGTCTCAAACAACGTCGTGGAATTTAGGGGGCGGGATGGTGTAGGAACACGAATTTCTGCCAATGCCGCTTCGCAAATTGCCGTAGCCGGGAATGTCATCGAAGACCTGGCTGGAGGTGCTACAGGTATTTTGTTCCCTTCGATTTACGATGGATCGAGCCTGGTCCTGAATTCCAATATTATCAGCCTGCAGGACTCAAGTGTGTTTGCTGACCGCGGCATTATCCTCAGCAATGTCACCGGCACCAACGATCCGTTTGTGGAACTGATTTCCACACTGAATAACACGATTACAGGTGCCAGCACGATCTATTCACTCCCCACTAATGCCGTTACCGGACGGATTCTGATTAACGGTGTTGTTGTCCCTTAATCTGAATGAGAAGCAGGCACCTGAGTCACATATCTCCTGACCTGCATTTCATTTCCATGACCGGCCCAGGCGTGGAAAGAGTTCAGCCTGGCAAGCGTCTGCGGAAAACCGATCCTGCTATCTAAATAACACTCACCTCCGCAAGCGGGAAGATCGACTGAGCCTGGGTAATCATACCTATGACAGGTTGACCGTACTCTCGACGCTCCCCAAGCGGTTCTTTGATCCTGCGAATCGCCCAGCAGAACTCAGCGGCTGCCATGAATGAAAGACGAAGCAAAATTACTGTGTCTGTTGAATTCGATCGCCGCAAATCTGGACACTGCAGGTCATGCCCGGGATCGAATCCGGCAAAGTGGCTCGCCTGAATAACCCCAATCAGGCAAGCTCGTTGGCTTTCTCAGCCAGAACCCGTCCCAGACGATCGATCAGTTCATCTGCTTTGCCGCGAACTTCGAGAGGATCATCCTGATTGGCTGCAGACACCAGGGTATCGAGTTCCTTGGCCCAGTTCTTGCACTTTTCGATCAACCAGGCTCGATCGGCCTCGGTCAAAGGCGTGTGCGGAGCATTCAGCAGGGTTTCGCAACCGTGACGGAATTCTGCCAGACGTTGATGCACACCTTCCTGAGTGTCAGGCTTTTTGTTGAACCAGGCCTTGGCTGAATTTGACAGGGAAAGCAGGTACTCACTGGCGGACAGATCATTATTCAGGGCATCGGGAGAATCCCAGCCCCAGGTTGAGGCCAACATCACTGGCTGTTCATGGCTTGGATCCTGTGGTCCATCCGGACCTTCAGCAACCTGCACCTGCCCCTGTTTCCACAAGTCAGGATATTGAAGTGCCACCACTCCAATCAGAACCAGGGCCGCTGCAGAAAGCATTGGCGCCAGCAGACGACCTTTTCTCCGTGGAGGTTGAGAAACCTGTTCAGCGACTGGCTCCAGGAAATTGACGATCCTCGGTGCATCTGCCTGGAGTTCATCCTCTTGCAGAAATTCAGACAATGAGCCCATAGGCACATCGCAGATCTGATCCTGCCAGTGTTCTCCCCCTTCCACCAGCACCAGTTCCTGCAGTTCCAGCAGCAGTTCCGGGAAGGTGAGCAGGGCACACAGCCGTGAATGTCTTAATGCAGCCAGACCACCAGTCAGAACCGCATCACGCTCTTGGCCGAGCAGGGCATTCAATGATTCCGGTTGCAGTCCCTCTGGATTGAATTCATCAGCAATGAACTTCAGCTCGGCAATCAACTGGCCCAGCTCGCAGGACATCAGCTTCTGATCCAGCCACTTTCCAAGTGCTTCCTGTGTTTCAGGGATATCATAGATGGCAATACTCATTGGTCACCTCTCTCGAGCTTTCCCCTGACACAATCCCGCAACTTTTTAATGGCATAATGTCTGAGCTTGTAGATCTTGGATTTGCTCATATCACCAGCTCCGGAAACTTCCTCGTTTCGCTCCAGCACTTTCTGCATTTCTCCGGAAAGTCGGCGTTTGCAGTCTGTGAAGGCATCCAGTTCCTCGGCCTGGAGAAGTTCAACCAGGGGAGTGGATGTTCGGGCAGACTCTGCTTCCAGAGGACTGTTGTCCAAACTGGAGTTACGAGATTCTGCCCGTTTCCGATCATCCATGATGAGATTTCGGGCTGTTTGACACAGTAATGCCATAACGTTGCGACCATTGTATTTTCCGCTCCGAAAATGAGGCAAAATCTTGACCCACACCATTTGAGCGATGTCTCGCCCACGTGTCTGGTCGGTTCGAGAGCAGCAAAACACAATCAACTGACGCTGGTATTTAATTACCAGATCAGATTCGGCCTGACGACTGCCTTCCGCAATCGCCTGTACGAATTCCTCATCAGTAGATTGGCCCGTCACACGCATGTTCATGTATCGCATTTTCAAGGCTTGTACCCCGAATTGCAACTCTGAACAGGACGGTTTACCCGGAACTGTCCAGCTGATTTCAGCTTTCCCAGTTACGAATACCAGTGATCTCGAATCGACACTCATCTCCTGGCCCAATTCAGTTTTTCACGAAAACTTCTCATTCAGGAAACGAACTGCTGTCCCCAATCTTCCCCTGATTTCGTTCTTTCTGTCCAAAAACACCAAGATGACCGAATTTCATACTGGGAAGACAGGGTAAAGATTGGCGGTTTTTCAGGCCGCATCGGTTACAACAATTAAGATCATCACGATTGTCTTAGAGATTGTGCGGAAAGGTGTCGAAATAACGATAGTCACGATTGTGTTGATCATTCGTGCTGAAGATGTTTTGAAATCCCACAAAAGGGAACATCAGTACACAATCCGCCGTCTTCGAGACGTCGTTTTGCGGAATGGGTGGGGAGTGATGTTGATGAGCCAAGCTGGAAATCCGACTCAGGGACCACCTCGCATGAACAACAGCATTCGCAAGCGATTTCTGGGGAGAATCAGTTTGAGCGGGCGGATGCTGCGTCGCTCCTGCCTCAGCACGCTCCTGACAGCTGGTGCACTGGCCACTGCTTATACTGGCTCAGTTCAGGCCCAGGTGCCTTGCGACCAATGCCCCCCGCACCCGTTCTATCAACAAGGCATGCCTCCACAGGTCTATCCGTATCCCGGTGTGAATCCCTATCAGATGGACCCGCAATACCTGTTTGGCGCGCCTTACATGGCACAACCCTACATGTCGCCATATCCTCAGCCGATCATGCCACAACCCGTTCAACCGCAGGATCCGAAGAAAACAGATCCCGGCAAGGCCAATACTCAACAAAATAACAATAACAATAACAACAACCAGAACCAGCAGAACAACAACCAGCAACAAAACAACAATAATCAACAGCAGCAGCAACAGAATCAAAACCAGAACCAGCAGCAGAACAATCTGCCAGACAACCCGCAAAACAACAATCAGCCGAATCAGAACAACTTTCAGAACAACCAGAACACTCAGACCGCACAGGCTCCCAGTACGCAATCATCCGCTGCCCCCAACATGATCGGGGACTACCGGGAATCACCGTTCTTTTATTCGAACGGATTCAACAACGTCACTCTGCCACAGCAGGGGATTGTGCGGCTCGACTTCAGTCAGAACACCAATCCGATTCCAGTCGACCGGTTTTACATGAACTATCATCATTACCGCAACGCATTCTCTGCTCAGGCAGGAGTTGTGGGAAATGACCTGTTGTTCTTTGGAACACTGGTTGGACCCGGGTCCGGTGGTGTGGCGGACGGAATTGCCATCGATACGATTTCCAGAACTGATTTTGAAGCGTTGGCTGCTGGAGGAGATCCTGCGGCTGCTGAGGCGCTCACTTCTCTGTTCGGATTTGAGGTCTTTGACCCGAGTGCGTTTCTGGACTCGGATGCACTGGTAGCAGATGGATTTGACTCTGCGAACCTGGATATTTTCTACCTGGGCGTGGAAAAGACCTTTGCTCGAGAACGGGCGTCTGTCGAGTTTCGCTTGCCGATCGTTTCTGCTCCGAACCAGGATCTGGATGCCCGGGCTGACAATCTGCAGAGCCTGAACGGTTATCAGATTCAGATGGGGAATATCTCATTACTGCTGAAATCGCTCCTGCTGAGAGACTACACCGGCACCTTCACGGTTTCAGGAGGACTGGGTTTCACGATCCCGACCGGGCCAGATTTCCGGATCCGGGACTCGGACATTCTCATTCCCGATCAGAACAACGTGAACGATGCCACAGCACTCGCAAACCTGGGCTTTACACCTGATAATTATGTTGTCGCCCCAAGTGATTATCTGGTCGCGGGTGGTCCGACAGGCCGCCAGATCCTTCTGCCGGGGAACGATATCACGGTCCGCAACAGAGCGATGCTGATTACGCCGTTTCTGGCATTCACACAACAGTATACGGAGCGGCTTTCAACCCAGCTCTATTTCCAGGGTGACTTTGTGGCCACAGAAAATACGATTTCTTCCCCCAATGGACATGTTGCAAAGATCAAGCAGCAGGATACGTTCAAAGTCGACTACCAGATGAAGTACTGGTTCTTCCGAAAACCGGATCTGGCGGATACCCAGACACTCTATATCAACGGAGTCAGATACCAGCAGACGGAAGGGGCACGCTTCAAGGGACTGGCTGGTCTATTTGAGTTGCACGGAACGACCGCTCTGATTGATCCGGACTCCGCTGGAAATCCGGATTTGCTGAACGATCCCTCGTACCTGGCTGGGGATTACCTTTTGGATGACCTGACAGGCACTAACCTGGCCGGAGATCCTGTCGATTTGAAGACGGACCGGTTCTTTGCCAGTAGCAACAATAACCGCCGGTTACGGTCATTAAACATTACCACCGGTCTTCAGGCGGACCTGGCCGATGCGGGCACCGTGACCTTTGCTGTGGCAGTTCCTCTGGTTGAGCAGGCAAAAGGTGTGAATCTGTTCGATTCCGAACTGATCTTCCAGTACAACATGTTCTATTGATCAAAAATCAGCTGATTGCCCTCTGAAATGCTAAAAGAAGCAGGTCGTACTCATTGAAGTCGACCTGCTTCTTTTTTTGCTGCCTGGTAGAAGAGCAGGGGACAAGTCCCAACACGAAAAAAGCACTTGATTTTCAGCATTTTCCAGGCTGGTCGATTTCTGTCTTTGGAAACAGCCAGCGGTTCACCACGTAAATCAGATTGACCGTTGAGGCCAAACCCAGGCCCCCCAGGCAGGGGCCGATCAGTCGGGAAAACATGAGTCCCGGACGATTGGGGATGGGACCATTGAGTGGTAATCCCAGTAGAAGATCTCCCAGGAACAGCCCCAGCATTGTCCCGACAACATAACTGATCCCCGTCACAATCATGACCGGAGAAATCCAGATCAGCAGGATCGACAGAAATAACGTCCCTGCACACAGGTAGGCAAAATCAACTGGCAGCTGCCCATTTCTCCCCAGCAACACAAACATCAACACCGTGGACAGGTCGTTGACGACTGCCACCGCAACCAGTCCATAAAGTGAGTAGTTACTGGTGACCGGCTGTTCGTTCTGCGTTTTTGGGGAAGCTTTCATTTCACCTCCAAACAGAAAAAACCGCCTGTCGGCAAGGCCGAAAGGCGGTTTGTTCACTTGTATTACACCGATAGAAGACTAAGGGGTGTCGGTGTTGGTTGGCAGATCTTTAGGCATGACGTCAATCTGCACGTCATCTTCAGCTTCTGGAACCTGTGGCATTTTGCTGGCAGCCGGGAAAGCTTCTTCAGGAATCTCTTCGAGTTTTTCCTTGCGATCCTTTTCTTCCAGCAGTGAGTAATGAGCGCCATCTTTCCCTTCCAGATCGAAGCGACCCCAGTACTGACGGGAGTACGGATTGTAGTAGTACACGTAGCGGGGCTGTGATGGATAGTGGACGCAGTAATGGTAGCGGTAGCCGGTGTAGGTTGGAGTTGGTTTGTAGTAGTAAGACCGGACGTAGTAACTACGCTGTGGCTGATAAGACCAGCCACCGTAATACTGACGGTAACCACTAAAGGCGTTGACCTGTGATTCGACTGCAGCACCTGCCATCAAAGCAATCAGAGCTGCCAGCACTGTGTTTCTTAAAGTACGTGCCATTGTGTTCTTCCCCTCGTTTTTCACGAATTACCTGCTTGTG
>JAGQQT010000890.1 GCA_020426065.1 Planctomycetaceae bacterium
TCTGGGGCCTGGTATCGATCGCCTACAACGATGCAGCAACGGGAACGACGGTCCAGGGCCAGTTTGGCAAGGTCGATCTCGTTGCAGTTTGCCGGGGGTAAGATGGCTCGTTTTCGACGATTTGCGGCGGGGGACAAGTTCCGGCCGACGGCATCTCAGGTAAATGCCTGGACTGATGCTGCCCTGGCCAACAGGCTTTCCCCGCAGCGGTTTCCCCCGGAAACATCTCGACCGATTTCCGGCACTCATGCTCCTGTCGGAAACGAAACTGAGGATGATCTGCCCGCTTACTCCGTGCTGCAGATCACCGGCCCCGCTTTCGACCCGGAAGAGTCCCCCGAGGAATACGAATCCCGCATCGAACTCCTTGGGGGGAAACCAACAGAAGACAGCGCTGAGCGGTTTGCTGTGATTCAACGTCCCTTGATAGCGGGGGATATCGATCCCCGAGCACTGATCCATGGCATCACACTTGCGAGGCTGACTGGCCCAACTGGAGTCAGTTCAGCAGGGACGGGGGAGAATGAATACACACTGGTTGCTGGCAATGTCGGAGCCATGATCATTCATGATCCAGGACCAGCCGAAACAGAGCGGATAGCCTATGTCGCTCTTGGTGCAGGCGGTTCCAGCCTGTTTGTCTGTTATGCAAACGGGACAGCAACCAAGGGAGAGCTGGGATCGTTTTACACTGAAGACGGGGGAACATTCATTGCCTTCAATAATCTGGCAGATCTCGGAACGGACACACGCTGCATTTGCGGGAGAGTTTCCGGCCAGCTTGAACTGGTCCAGGCTGATTGTAATGGGGTGATCTGATGGGCTTTTTCCCCTGCTGTTGTGGAGGTGAAGTGACTTACTACCCATGTTCTCATTGTAATGATCCAGGATTGCCCTCCGTGATGTCCTACGCCATTCCGGAGCCTGTCGATCAGAATCCGTCCGGCTTTGATCCCACTGGAGACTGGTGCCTCACGCTTGGTGGCGTTCACTACATGTCGGGTGCATCATCGAGCTGCTTGCGGATCGGGTACGAATACTTCGACCTGATCACCTACTATGGCCAGGCAGCCAGGGTACGAGTTGAGAGCAGGCTGACATTCGCAATCAATCGGGTTGAACTATTCATTTATGTGGTCGCCATCGCAGCTGGTGCGACTCCTCCAGAAGACGTCCCGGCATCTTACTGGAACAACACCTTCAACCAGTTATCCCCGAAGGGGCTGACAGCCAGATACGGGTACGACGCCAGTCATCCACCGCCAGATTACCCGTTTGACTGTGGATCCATTTTGCTGCCCCGACGAGCCTATTTTGCCGATTGCGAAGCTCTGCCGGTTGAGATCGATGTTCAAGGGACACCGGAATGAAGTGCCAGTGCAAAAAGGCCGGCTACTGCGAGCAGCACAAACGGACAATGTCCGAGGATATGCACGATCTCTGCCAGCGGTCAGACCGGCATTTTGCGATGTTCTACGCTCAACGTGATCGCAGGATTAAACCTGTGATCAAATTCCGAGACGAAGCCAGCCCTCATCGCGGCCTCGGTGACACAATCGAAGCGATTACCGTAGCCACTGGAATC
>JAGQQT010000891.1 GCA_020426065.1 Planctomycetaceae bacterium
AGATATTGACCAGGATCTCCACACAGATGCTCCTGCTCTGGGAATCTCAAGAGTTGGATTGGGATTCTCGTTGTCAGGAAGGCTTTATCCGGGAATGCCATGGGGATTTGCACCTGGGAAATATGGCTCTGCTGGATGAGCGGGTCATGATTTTTGACGGGATCGATTTCAATCCACAACTCCGCTGGATTGATGTGATGAGTGAAGTGGCGTTTCTCGTGATGGATCTGGAGCACTGTCACGACCGTTCACTGGCCTACCGATTCCTGAACCATTATTGCGAATTAACGGGAGATTACGCCGGACTTTCGACTCTCCCTTTTTATGTAGCCTATCGGGCACTGGTTCGAGCGAAAGTGAAAGGGATCCGCTGGGATCAGGAGTTTGAATTGATCCCTGCAGACGAGCAGGAGGACATGTCAGAACTGCTGCGATTGGCGCTCAGTTATTCATCCGCCCATCTATCGAAACTCATGATCACGCACGGATTTTCCGGGAGCGGAAAATCGACTCGTACCCAGACTCTTGTCGAACAGTTGGGAGCCATCCGAATCCGTTCCGACGTGGAGCGAAAACGTCTGTTTCAGGGTCAGTCAACATTCGAACTGTATTCTGCCCAGGCGACCGAACACACTTATCAGAAGCTGTTGACATTGGCGGAAATCATCCTGAGAGCGGGATTCCCGGTGATTCTCGATGCCACTTTCCTGAAGCATCAGTATCGTAAAATGTTTCACGAACTGGCGGATAAGTGCGGAGCTGAGTTCCAGATTCTCAGCTATCACGCTCCTCTGGAAGTCCTCAAAGCACGTGTCAAGAACAGAGCTCAACACGGCGGGGACGTTTCCGATGCTGATCTGGCAGTGCTGGAAGCTCAATATCGCAACCACGATCCACTCACTGCTGCAGAACAGCCATTCGTGCAGCAGATTGATACGACCGTTGATTAATGCCACAGGTCTTGGTGACAGTTTTGATTTTCCTGTTTTCAGGAATCACTTCACCACAAGCACATTGGCTCCCCGGGTTGGTTTGAATTTGAGATCACAGATCGCTTTGTTTGCATCTTGAAGTGGAAAGAGCTTTACGGTCGGCCTCAGCGGGATTTTGGCCGCAATCTGCAGAAATTCACTGATATCGAAGTGCGTGATATTGGCGACCGACTGAATCTGGCGTTCCATCCAGAGGTGTTTGTGGTAGTTCAGGGATAACAACTCCTGTTGATCATCTGCTTCTTTACGAATGGCATTGATAATCAGGCGGCCTCCCGGGCGGAGGTTCTCCAGAGCACACACAACCGGCTTCCAGGCTGGAGTGGTGTCGATGATTGCCTGGAGCGGAGTCGGAGCAATCGATTCTGTTGGTCCGGCCCACTTCGCTCCCAGGTCCAGTGCAAACTGTCGAGAAGCCGCATCACGGGCGAAGACAAACACGGATGAGTCTGGATAGAGATGCTGGATCATCGGCAGCACCAGATGAGCAGAGCCTCCGAATCCAGTCAGTCCAATAGGATCTCCATTCTTGAGCTTCGTCAGTTTCAACGCTCGATAACCGATTGCCCCGGCACACATCAAAGGAGCG